>JBBSRT010000153.1:0-4125 GCA_038242765.1 Propionibacteriales bacterium | reverse complement strand
TCTCGTCGCGCGATCGGCAGGAGTCTTTGCCCCTGAACGTGATCACGGTCGAGGACCTAGGTCCGCGTACGTGATGAGGTTACGGCGTTTGGGTGAGGGTGACGCAACAGCGGTCGGGTGCGGGGCCGAGCTTAGACGTGATCGTTTCGTCGCCCATCTCAGTGACGATGGCGTCGATGAGAGCGAGATTCATGCCGCAGACCATGTCGGTGTGGCTGTCGGTGAGCACATGGAACGGGCAGTTAATCATCGTGACGTTAGCGCCGTCGCGATGCGGCTCGTAACCGTGCGCGGCCAGTGTCTTGCAAGCCAAATCGAGCGCGTCAGTTTGCGCGCCGCGTTTTGATGCGTCTCGCCCGATTGCTGACCCGCGTGCTGCGGCCGCCTGGTTGAGGGCTTCAATCACCGGGGTGTCGGTGCTGACGGAAGTCTCGATTGCCTCGGCCATTAGTTGGCCGGCCAACACGTAGTTGCGTTCGGGCAGTGAAACCGCCACCTCCGCCTCGGTGCGCTGATAAAGCTTGGCGGGCCTGCCGGCGCCGGGACCGTCTTTGCCAGACAGTCGTGCGAATCCGACCTCCAGCAGCCCTTCGGCGACCAGCTTGTCGAGATGGAACTTGACCTTGTGTGCCGAGATGCCGGTTGCCTTGGCGGCTTCTTCGCGTCCGACAGCATGCGTTTGGGCGCATACAAATAGGTAAAGCTTGCGGCGTAGCGGATCGACAAGCGCCCCGATGCCAGCGACTGCGGCGGCGAAGTCGGTCATGGCGTCCTTCTAAAAGATGAATTCATTGACGTTATTAATGTTGAGGTCTAAAGTATAAATTAGTAGTTTTTAGAACACAAGGCCAACTGGAGGACATCATGAACATGACAGCATCACCATCATCAATCGATCGGCGCAACGACCCTGGCTATCAAGCCTTCTTCTTGCTCCGTACCGTTTTTACGATCGCACCCATCTTGTTCGGTCTCGACAAGTTCACGAACATCATGACCGACTGGTCGGGATATCTCGCACCATGGATCAACAATATCGTGCCAGGCACCGCCGATCAGGCTATGTATGCCGTAGGCGTCATCGAGATCATTGCAGGCATTGTTGTCGCGGTGGCGCCGCGTATCGGCGGTTACGTTCTCGTTGCATGGTTGGCGGGCATCATCCTCAACCTGCTGACGCTCTCGGGCTATTACGACGTTGCTCTGAGGGACTTCGGACTGCTGGTTGCCGCCCTCGCACTGGCTCGCCTCGCACAGGTGCACAGCACTCGATGAGCGCTTTGCATTCGGTCGAGCCCACAGCTCGCCCTGATCTCATCGAGGCCGAACGCGCCGCCGCGTTGTTCTTGCGGGCGCTCGGCCTTGATGTGAACAATCCGGACCTCGCCGACACGCCCCGGCGGATGGCTCAGGCCTATGGTGAGCTCACGTCAGAACCGGCGTTTTCACCGACGACGTTTGCCAATGACGGCAGATACGGGGGGCTTGTCCTCGCACGCGCGATACCGGTGCAATCGGTGTGTGAACACCACTTTTTGCCGTTCCACGGCACCGCACACATCGGCTACGTCCCCGGAGATCGGCTGTTGGGGTTGTCCAAACTCGCACGACTGACGCAAATGTTTGCACGCCGTCCTCAAGTGCAGGAACGGCTTACGCAGCAGATCGTTGATTGGTTGGTCGACAACCTCGCACCGAGGGGAGTCGGGGTGGTCATTGACGCTGAGCACACCTGTATGACGATGCGCGGCGTCAGGGCACTGGGCTCGACCACACGAACCAGTGTCTTCACCGGCACGCTGCAGGCAAATCCGGCCGAGTTCCTCGTCCAGATCTGACTCATTTGCGCATCGGCGGGATCAACCGGCAGAAGCATCGTGAAGCATGGTCGCGCCCAACGATTCTTCAGGTATGGCGAACCCCTCGATCAGCGTCAGCGCGTGCGGCCGGATCTTTGCGAGCAACTGGTTCATCTCGGTGGTCACCGCTTTGGCGCGCTCGGTCGATAACCGCTTGTGCTCCATGAACCATGCCTTGTTTTCTTCGATGACCGACAACGCGTAGAGGTCGCAAAGATCGTCGAGCAGTGTCCGCGCCTCGCCCTCGGGGGCGCGATCGACCGCGGCCACAAATGCTTCGAGCACCACCCGGTCAATGTGGGCCTGCCCGGCGAGTACGACGTGATCCTGGGCGGCATTGAAGATGTCGAATGCTTTCGACTTGTCGTCGCTGGATCGGCGCAGGCGGCGTGCGAGGGTTTCAAGCACATGCTCCTCGCGTGCCTCGAACAGGCTCAACTGGGTGCCGCGGTCGAGCAGGTCGTGTTCGGAGTCGTCTGAGTTGGGGCGAGCATCGATCAAACGTTGGATGAGTTGGGCTGCTGCGGTGCGCTCCTTGACAACGTCGGCGACAGTCGAAGCGACGAATTGCATCATGCCGACCGTGTCGAGGCCTCGTACGTCCTCGCCATAGGCGGTCAATAACTCCTTGGCCACGAGCTGGAGCAACACGTGGTTGTCGCCCTCAAAGGTGGTGAAGACATCGCTGTCTGCCTTGAGGGTAACCAGCCGATTTTCGGCCATATAGCCAGCCCCGCCGCAGGCTTCACGTGACTCCTGTATGGCGCGAGTTGCGTGGTTGGTGATGACCGCCTTCAACCCGGCCGCACGGCTTTCCACCTCGCGGTGGTTTTGGTCGTCGACGGCGTCGCCGCTTTGGATGCGGTCGACGGTTGCGACGAGTTCGTTCTGCGCGAACTGCAACGCGTACGAACGCGCGATGAGCGGCAGCAATCGGCGCTGGTGCGTCAGGTAGTCCATGATGAGGACCTTGCGCCCGTCGGGTGCATCGAATTGGCGTCGCTTCAGGGCATAGCGTGTTGCGATGCTCAATGCGACCTGGGCTGCAGCGCCGGCGGCGCCGCCGACGCTCACCCGGCCACGTACCAGTGTGCCGAGCATCGTGAAAAATCTTTTGTTGACGTTCTCGATCGGCGAACTGTAGGTGCCATCCTCGGCGACATCGGCATAACGGTTGAGCAGTGCGTCGCGCGGGATTCGCACGTTGTCAAAAATAAGCCGACCGTTGTCGACGCCCTTTAGGCCGCCCTTGTGGCCATCGTCCTGCGTCGTGACTCCTGGCATTTCCTTGCCACGGCTGTCGCGGATTGGTACGACGAAGCAGTGGACGCCGTGGTCTTCGCCGCCGCTATGGAGTTGCGCGAACACCGCGGCCATCGTTGCATGCTTCGCTGCGCCGCCAATGTACTCTTTTCGCGCCGACGGTGTTGGCGAATCGATGACGAATTCCCGTGTGTCGACGTCATACGTTGCCGTGGTCTCCAGGTGCTGGACGTCGCTCCCTTGACCGGTTTCGGTCATCGCGAAACAGCCGAGCAAATCAAGGTTGATGATGTCGGCCACATAGGCATCGTGGTGGCGTTGGGTACCCAGGTTGGCGATCGCACCACCGAAAAGTCCCCACTGCACTCCGGCCTTGACCATCAGAGACAGGTCGAACTGGGCCAACATCTCGATGCCGGTGACGGTCATGCCGACGTCGTCGGTGCCACCTTGGGCCTTGGTGAATCCGGCCGCCGGTATGCCAGTGGGAATCAGCGCCTTCATCTGCTCAAGACCACGATCGCGAGCCTCATCCAGAGTGAGCGACGGGTCGGCCAACAGGTCCATGGAAGCCAACTCGAGGCGCGATTGTTCGCGCACGTTTCGCCATTGGCCGTCCAACACGATCCGGAGTTCGTCTGCAAGGGTCATACGTTGACCGTATCGCGTGAAGACCGGCCATGCCGTTGAACTTGATGCCTTAGGGTGCCCCTATGGGCGCCGCTGACGGTTGCACCACGTAATCGGTGACAGTTTCGGTGGATATCACGCGGAGGCGAGGCGTGAACATCCATACGCGAAGTGCCAGCACAACGTCGCCGACGCGCGCAACGGGTAATCTGAGAGCGAACCCTGTCGTCAGGGGATTCAGGAACCCGGTGCAAATCCGGGGCGGTTCCGCCACTGTGACACCGAATGTTCGAAACCAAGACATTCGGTCAAGCCAGACACTGAGCCTGACGACGCCACCTGGTGGGGCGAGAACCCCGAAATGGAGAGCGAT
>JBBSRT010000152.1:0-4145 GCA_038242765.1 Propionibacteriales bacterium | reverse complement strand
GACTATGCCAACCACATCGACAAGTGGAACTACACGGTTCCCTTCGTATGCGGCTCCACGAACCTTGGCGAAGCGCTGCGTCGCATCACCGAAGGCGCGGCGATGATCCGCTCCAAGGGCGAAGCCGGCACCGGTGACGTCTCCAATGCGACGCAACACATGCGGCAAATCCGCTCGCAGATCCGTCGCCTGACCACGCTGTCCGAAGATGAGTTGTATGTCGCTGCGAAGGAACTGCAGGCGCCATACGAGCTCGTCAAGGAGGTCGCGCTCGCTGGCAAACTGCCCGTGGTGCTCTTCACCGCCGGTGGCATTGCGACTCCGGCCGACGCGGCGATGATGATGCAACTCGGCGCCGAGGGCGTCTTCGTCGGATCGGGCATCTTCAAGTCGGGCAACCCGGCCGAACGTGCCGCCGCCGTGGTCAAAGCGACCACGTTCTTCGATGACCCCGACGTCATCGCGAAGGTCTCGCGTGGGCTCGGTGAAGCGATGGTTGGCATCAATGTCGACGATGTTCCCGAACCTCATCGGCTGGCGCAACGCGGCTGGTAACTGCTTCAGCCGAGCGACAATTCGCGCACGTAGGATCATTTAAAGCTGCATATAGTGGTTGCCTAGAGCCATTCTCCGCACATCTGGCGTGTTGCGGGCATAAGGCCTATCTTATTGAATTTTCATTCTCATATAATTCGACTGTCAAAGACCGACTCCCGGTCCTCGACTCCGAACTAAGGGATTGAAAATGAAGAAGTCAACCAAGGGCGCCGTAGCGGCTGCCGCAGCTGGCGTGCTGCTACTCGGCGGCGCCGGATCACTTGCTTTCTGGTCCGCTGAAGGAGAAGTCGGTGGAGGCACAATCACCAGCGGGTCGTTCTCGCTGGATGACGCGACGACAGGAACCTGCGCGTTAGCGCCGTGGACGTTGGATGCCGGCGAAACTGTCGCTAGCAAAACCTTCGTTCTCGCCACCGACCGGATTGTTCCCGGTGATGTGCTGACTAAGGAGTGCAAGTTCACTCTGACGGCGGTTGGCGAGCACCTGCGTGCCACGCCGACGATTACTACCGCTGCCACAGTCACTGGCACGATCAACCCCGCCACTGCTGGAAACGTGACGGTCACTGGAAAGTTCTCCAACGCAGGCGGAACTGCGATCACCGAGGTGACTGACGCGAACAACACGGATGTCTTGACCGCGAAGATCACGATGACCTTCCCGCTCGGCACTGTGGTCGACAATGCGTCCAAGTCCAAGACCGCGATCTTGTCGAACTACAAGGTGACCCTCAACCAGGTCCACACCGCCCCGTAACGAATCACCCTCCCCGACTCTTGGCCCAACGGCCGTAGCGGGGAGGGCTACCGGGGGTGAGGAATGGCTATGGCAAAGAAGTCGAAGCTCAAACAGGGCGCCGGTTGGCTCACCCAGGTCACCGCCTGGACCGTCATCCTTGGGATCTTCGCGGCGGTCTCGGTCGCCGTGCTGATTCCGAGGATTGGCGGCGCAACCCCGTACACCATCCTCACGTCGTCAATGGGGCCGAAGATGCCGCCGGGCACCCTGGTCGTCATCAAGCCAACACCGGTCGATGAGATCGGCGTCGGCACCGTCCTTACATATCAACTCGAGTCGGGCAAGCCGACCGTCGTCACCCACCGAGTGGTGGCAGTGGGCATCGATGGCAAGGGCAAGAAGAGCTTCACGACCCAGGGTGACGCCAACAACGTTGCCGATGCAACAGCCGTAAGGCCGGTCCAGATCAAAGGGCAACTTTGGTATCAGGTTCCCTACCTCGGTTACTTCAACAAAATCATCACCGGAAAGGAACGCACCGTCATCATGGTCCTCGTCGTCTCGTTCCTGTTCCTGTATGCAGCCTTCATGTTCACCAGCGCACTGTTCGACCGGCGCATCAAACGACGCATCCCCGAGTGGTCGTCATGATCGGCCGTTTCGCACGTCTCTTGGGTATGACGTCGCTGCTTCTCACAGTGTTTGCGATACCGGCGCACGCAGATGGCGAGCTTGGCGTCAGCCGAGATGGCGTCCATTGGGCCGACTCGTTGAGCGAGCCGCTATTTGACTCGGATTTTCGTTGGGTGCCGGGGGATGCGCAGACCACGACGTTTTGGGTGCGCAACCAAGCGGCGACCGGTGCGGAACTCACAGTCGATGTCCGAGCCGACGGCGACCTCGAGCTGCTTGGTCCTGGCGACATGACGATCGAAGCGCGCGCCGGCAATGACGCCTGGTTGCCCCTCGAGAACGGCACACTCAGTGCGGGCCGACTCAATGACGCGATCATTACCGCAGGCACTTCGTCGCCGGTGGATGTGCGGATCGCGTTGAAGCCCGAATCGATCAACCAATCGCAACTGCGTTCTCTTCGGCTGAGTTTCGCCGCCACGCTGAGCCAATCAATGCGCGACGCAGACGATGCGCCGGCGGCACTGGACGAACCTGGCCACGGTGTGACTGTCGCCGACGGTCCGCGAGCCGTTGACAGTTACAACCGAGCGGGGGTGCTTCCCAACACTGGGGCCCCCGAATTCATGTGGATTGCCATATCGGGATCACTACTTATTGGGATCGGCCTCGCATTACTTGTAGGCCGTCGTAGAAACGATGAAAAGAGTGCAAATGTCTAGTCAATCAATCTCCCGGCTGGTCGATTCGGCGAAGAAGTTGCGGTCGGATCGCGCACGCGCACTCTTGTCCCTCGGCATGGTGTTCGGACTCGGTGCGGTCGGCACGCTTGCCTACTGGACGGACTCCTCGACTCTGACCGGCGGGACCTTCACCGCCGGCAACCTCGACATCAAACTCGGTTCGCCGGCCCCCGGTGTGGACAACAGCCCGCCCCAGTTCACCACTGACTTCGCAGCCGGCAACATGCAACCGGGCGACTCCAAGGCTGCCCTGGTCACCGTGCGAAACTCAGGAAGCATCGGGTTCACCTACACCGGCACCGGAGTATCCAGCGGCGGCGCCCTAGCATCACTCTTAAGCTTCAAGGTGGTCCCCGGGGGTGCACTCAGTGGTACGACGGACTGCACGGGCACGGCCAGCTTCACCGGAACGATGGGCACAGCGCAGACTGTCATCTCGGCCAACCGACCACTGTCTGCCTCCGGCGGCAATGAAAGTTTCTGTGTTGTGGCCACGTTGCCGACTGGAACGGAAACCGGGCAAAGCACTAGTGCGACGGCGACATTTACATTCAATGCCAAGCAGGTCGGAGCCCCGTAATGTCCCGGCGAAAGACGGCGAAAGCCAAGGCGAAGCGGGTATCCAAGGCCCGTGCGGCTCAGGCTGCAAAGCGCCAGGCAATCGAGGTGAAGATCTTGCCGACGGCCGAGACGCCGATTCTCCGGGTTCGACGAAGCTTGGTGAACAGAAGGGTTCGTGAGGGGCTCCTTACGTTCGGCGCCGTCGCGGGTGTCCTGAGCATGCTGCTGGCTGTCGCTTCTTTCGCGTTCGACATCAAGCCCGTCATCTTCCGCTCCGGATCGATGTCCCCGGCGATCGGCACCGGCGCGCTCGCAATCTCACACAATGTCGACGCCAAGGATTTGGCGATCGGCGACATCGTCACAGTTAAGACCGACCTGGGCGTCCGCGTGACGCATCGAATCAAGGACTTGACCATCGCGAGCGGCGAGGCGTCGATGGTCCTCAAGGGCGATGCCAACAAGGTCCCCGATGACAAGATTTATGTCGTGCCCTCGGCCGATCGGGTGTTGTTCTCGATCCCGAAAGTCGGGTATGTCGTCAGCTGGTTGTCCGGGCCAATCGGCATCTTTGCCGGCGGACTACTCGCCGGACTCCTCGTGCTTACGGCCTTCGGTCCCGGCACTCGCAACCAGGGCAAGCCCCGTAATCTGGACAAGCCCCGCAATCAGGCCCCGCCACGTAAGAGCAGACGATTCGGCGTCTCTATCGCCGCAGTGACATTGGGTCTGGTCTCGGCCGGAGTCGTCGGCACGACGAATACGCAGGCGTACTACAAAAACAATGCGAACTTGACTAGCGGAACATTCACGGCCGGGAACTACCCGGGCGCCATCCCTCCCGTGCTCACCTGCACGTCGGGCAACAGCATCGTCACGATGAACTGGACCGCTTGGCCCGCGGCCACCAG
>JBBSRT010000151.1:0-4244 GCA_038242765.1 Propionibacteriales bacterium | reverse complement strand
GAGGGCAGTAATGGGCAGAGCGAGATTGCGCAGGACATGCTGGGCATACACCACGCCGAAGTCTTCATCGGAGTCTTCATCGGCGCGGTCACGCTCACCGGTTCGGTGGTGGCGTTCCTCAAACTGTCAGCCCGCATCAAGTCCGCGCCACTGGTGCTGCCAGGCAAGAACCTGCTCAATCTCGGTGCGCTCGTGGCGTTCGTGGTGCTCACGACGTTCTTCGTGATCAACCCCAACATTTGGCTGCTCGTCGCGGTGACCGTGATTGCCCTCGCCCTCGGTTGGCATTTGGTTGCCTCGATTGGCGGCGGGGACATGCCCGTCGTCGTGTCCATGCTCAACAGCTATTCGGGTTGGGCGGCGGCGGCCGCGGGCTTCCTGCTCAACAACAACCTGCTCATCGTCACCGGTGCCCTCGTCGGTTCGTCGGGTGCCTACCTGTCCTACATCATGTGCCAGGCGATGAACCGATCGTTTATCTCCGTGATTGCCGGCGGCTTCGGCGCGGTCGCGTCCACCGCCGATGACACCGATTACGGCGAGCACCGCGAGATCAACGCCGCCGATACCGCTGATCTGCTCAAACAAGCGAAGTCGGTCATCATCACACCCGGCTACGGCATGGCAGTGGCGCAGGCGCAATACCCCGTCGCTGACCTCGTACGCAAGCTTCGTGATCGCGGGATCGAGGTGCGCTTCGGAGTGCATCCGGTCGCCGGACGACTCCCGGGCCACATGAACGTACTCCTGGCAGAAGCCAAGGTGCCCTATGACATCGTCCTCGAGATGGATGAGGTCAATGACGACTTTGCCGACACATCGGTCGTACTCGTCATCGGAGCCAACGACACCGTCAACCCCGCTGCCGCCGAGGACCCCGGAAGCCCGATCGCGGGCATGCCGGTCTTGCATGTCTGGGAGGCCGAAGACGTCGTAATCTTCAAACGGTCGATGGCTCCCGGTTATGCCGGCGTGCAGAATCCGCTGTTCTTCCGGGACAACAGTCGGATGCTTTTCGGCGATGCCAAGGAACGCGTCGAGGACATCCTGCGCGAGCTGTGAGCACAGTAAAGACGTTACGCTTGCCGGTGGAGGGCCTTACTCAATGGAGGAAGACCATGGACAAAGATCAGTACGACCGCCCCGAGGACGAAGATTCGGTATGGAGCCGTGGTCTGGGCCTACTGCTTGGCGCCCTCGCCATCGTCGTCATCTTCGTCGTCATCTTCAACACCGACCTGATGCGCTAAAAACCCCGTGGGCCTTACGTTTGGCAGGGGATACGCCGCCAAAAGCCTGCGCCATGTAAGGCTCAGCGGATTCTGTATGGGAGCAGCGGGTCAGACGATGCCGTAGAGGCGGTCGCCGGCGTCTCCGAGGCCCGGCACGATGTAGCCGAGTTCGTTGAGTTTTTCGTCGAGGGCAGCGGTGACCAAGGTGACCGGAACGTCGACCCCGGTCAGGTCTGCTTCGACGCGGGCGATGCCCTCGGGTGCCGCCAACAGCGTGATCGCGGTGATGTGGTCGGCGCCACGGTTGACCAAGAATTCAATCGCCGCAGACAACGTTCCGCCGGTGGCCAACATTGGATCGAGCACATAACACTGGCGTCCCGACAGGTCTTCGGGTAGGCGTTCGGCGTAGGTCGAAGCCTGCAGCGTGTCTTCGTTGCGGATCATGCCAAGGAATCCGACTTCGGCTGTCGGTAACAGCCGCTGCATCCCTTCGAGCATGCCCAGGCCGGCGCGCAGGATGGGCACCACGAGCGGTCTGGGTGTCGACAGGCGCACCCCGCTGGTCGGGGCGACGGGCGTTTCGATCTCGACCGGTTCGACACGGACGTCGCGGGTTGCCTCATACGCCAACAGCGTGACGAGTTCTTCGGTCAAACGCCGAAAGGTTGGCGAATCAGTGTGCTTCTCGCGCAACACGGTGAGCTTGTGCGAAATCAGCGGATGATCGGCGACGTGAACATGCATGGGCAGCAGACTAGCGTTCGCCGGGTTCGGTGTCATCGAGCCACTGCCGGATGGACTCGTTGTGCTGGCCCAGTGTTGGCGGTGCCGCATTGTGCGGCCGTGCGCCGCCGTAGGGGTTGTCGTCCAAACGTATGACGGGCCCGGGAAGTTGCAGAGTACCTTTCGTCGCGTGGTCGACGTCGATCAGCAGGCCTTGTGAACGAACCTGCTCCCACTCATAAACCTCGTCGATGGTGCGCACTTTGCCCGCCGGTATTCCGGCCTTGTCGAGCAGAGCCAACCAGTGCTCGGCGGGTTGGTCGGCGAAGACCGCTTCGATCATGGCGGTCAGTTCGCTCTGGTGGGCGACTCGGTCCCCGTTGGTGGCGAAACGCTCGTCGGATGCATCGATGCCGACGGCGGCCGCGAACGACTTGAACAACGACTCGGAGCCGCACGTCAGTTGCACCGGCGACGTCTGGGTGTGAAATAACCCGTATGGCGCGATGGAGGGGTGGTGTGATCCTGATAGCCCGGGCACTTCGCGGCCAATGGTCCACCGGGTGCCCTGGAAGGCATGTATACCAATGATGCCGGCCAGCAACGATGTATGGACGACGCGTCCGCGACCGGTGTGTTCGCGTTCATACAAGGCGGCGACGGTGCCAAATGCCCCGTTCATGCCCGCCAGCAGGTCGGCGATCGGCACGCCGACCTTCGTTGGTCCCTCGGTGCCGGTGATGCTCATCAGGCCGGCCTCGCCCTGAGCGATCTGGTCATAACCGGCGCGCATCGCCTCGGGTCCGTCGTGGCCAAAGCCGGTGATCGACAAGATCACGAGGCCGGGATTGAGTTCGTGCAGGTGCTCGACGGGGAAACCCAGGCGGTCGAGGACACCGACGCGGAAATGTTCCATCAGCACGTCGGCGCGCTTCACCAGCCGACTGAAAACATCCTTGTCGTCGGTGTCCTTGAGGTTGAGAACGAGGGATTCTTTGTTGCGATTTGTTGACATGAAGTAGGTCGACTCGCGCTCCTCGCCTCCACCCAAAAATGGGGGACCCCACCCACGGCTGTCGTCACCGGCAGGGCTCTCAATCTTGATGACCCGGGCGCCCATGTCGCCGAGCATCATCCCCGCATGGGGGCCGGCGAGCGCGCGGGTCATGTCGAGGACCAAGGTCCCCGTCAGCGGCCCGGCGCCGGTTTCGGCACCCGACGCGGCGTCGACGGAACTCAACTCAGATCAACAATCGCTGCTACGGGGCCGCCGCCTTCGGGGCCCTGGTGAGCGGCCGAGACCGAGACGAAGACGGCCGGGTCGCCGGTGACGGCAGCGGTCACGCCGCCGACACACGCCTTGATTTGGCGGTGCCAATGCACATCGGAATCGTCGAGCATGGCGTTGCGTCGTCCACGGACCTCGCCGCTTTGGCTGGCTTCGCACTTGAGGAACACGTTGACCAGTCGGTCGTCGAGGTCGCTCGTACGGGGCCTTTCAGGAAGGTCGAGACCCGCATCGCGGATGGCCTCCCAAATGCCGTCGGCATCCAGAGCGTCGTTCATGACCGAATGCCCGACGCGGTAGTTGCCGCCGATGCCGCGCACATTGCCGACGACGACTACCTGCGCCTGGTCGAGTTCGACCCCCGACGAGCAGGAGGCGACGGCCGAGAAGAGGTCGCGCCTTTCCATGACGTCATCATCGGGGGGCATGTCGATCTCGCCGAGAGCAACAGCGACACCGAGGGCGGTGGTGCCGTTGGAAAGATCCATCGACTCGTGAGTCTGCTCGGTCCATACGGTTTTGCCGCGGCTCTTGGCGTCGCGGATCGTATGAATGGTCAACAGCGGTGTCTTGGTCTGCACATAGTGGACGTCAGCGACATCGGTGATACCGGCTTTCGCCATGGCCTCCTTGACGGCTTTGGCGACCTTGGTGACCATCGCGGTGCGGCCGATGTCTTCGGGGAGCAACTTTTCGCTCATCGCGAAGCCGACACTGAGCCGTGGTTCGTCGGTCTTGGTCGTCTTGTCTTCAGGAAGCGTGGCGAAGATCGTCGCATGGGGGCTGATGACACCATCGGTGCCGCCGGACCATACGACCGGGATCTGATGAACTTCGTCGTAAGATCGGGAGCCCTTGTCGAGGAGGACTTCACGAAATGCGCGGTCGGCAATGATGCGGGTGTAGTCGTTTACTCCGCCGTTGCCTTCGGTCTTGCCGATGATCGCGATGACGCGGTCGGCTTCCATGATGCCGTCGTCGATCAACTTGGCAAGCTC
>JBBSRT010000150.1:0-4257 GCA_038242765.1 Propionibacteriales bacterium | reverse complement strand
TGTAGAAGTCGTAGGCGCCGAAAACATTGCCGTGGTCGGTCATGGCGATGGCCGGCATGCCCAACTCGGCGGTGCGGTCAAAAAGCTCGCCGAGCCTTGCTGCGCCGTCGAGCATCGAGTATTCGGTGTGCACGTGGAGGTGCACAAATGATGAATCACTCGACATATGGGCAGCGTCCTCCTAGAAAAATATTGGGGAAGACGTTCAGCCTAACCGAGGGCGCTGACAGCAAATCGCAGGCACGCCGAGCGGTTGGTGCCACCACCGCGCAACGGCGCCGCAACGGCGTCGCCAACTCCGTTCAGGCCTGTTTGTAACTGGACAGGAAATTGCCGAACCGTTCGATCGCCTCGGCCAGATCACGGGCCCACGGCAGGGTGACGATGCGCAAATGGTCCGGATGAGGCCAGTTGAAGCCGGTGCCCTGGGTCAGCAGGATTTTTTCCGCCAGTAGCAGGTCGAGCACGAGTTGTTGGTCGTCCCAGATCTCATAGACGTCGGGGTCGAGGCGTGGGAACACATACAGGGCGCCCATCGGTTTGACGACGGTGACGCCGGGGATTTCCAACAATTTCTCGTATGCGGTGTCGCGTTGTTCGAGCAGCCGGCCGCCAGGCAGAATCAGCTCGTTGATGCTTTGATAGCCGCCAAGGGCAACCTGGATGGCATTTTGCGCAGGCACGTTGGGACACAACCGCATCGAGGCCAACAGGGTGATGCCCTCGAGGTAGTCGGTGGCCCGTTCTTTCGGTCCGGTGACAACAACCCAACCGGCACGATAACCACATACGCGATAGGCCTTCGACAGGCCGTTGAACGTTAGACAGAGGACGTCGGGGGCGACGGTGGCCATCGGGATGTGGACCGCATCGTCATACAGGATTTTGTCGTAGATTTCGTCGGCCATCAGGACCAGATCGTGGCGGCGCGCGATGTCGGCGACTTGAAGCAGGGTTTCGCGCGAGTAGACCGCACCCGTGGGGTTGTTCGGGTTGATGACCACGATCGCCTTGGTGTTGTCGGTGATCTTGGACTCAAGGTCTTCGAGGTCAGGGCTCCAACCGGCTGCTTCATCACACAGGTAGTGCACCGGTTTGGCGCCGGCAAGATTGGTGACGGCGGTCCACAACGGGTAGTCGGGCACCGGGATGAGGACCTCGTCGCCGTCATCGACCAGCGCCTGCAGCGCGATCTGGATTAGCTCGGAGGCGCCGTTGCCCAGCCATACGTCGTCGATGTCGAGTGCCGGGAAACCCTCCTGCAACTGGTAATGGTGCACCACCGCTCGTCGCGCGGACTGAATGCCGCGCGAATCCGAATAGCCTTGCGCGGTCGGCAGACCGGCGATGACGTCCTGCAGGATTTCGGCCGGCGCATCAAAACCAAAGGGCGCCGGGTTGCCGATGTTGAGCTTGAGGATGCGGTGTCCTTCGGCTTCAAGGGCAGCCGCGCGGGCACTGACCGGACCCCGAATGTCGTAGAGGACATCTTTCAACTTGCGGGACTGCTCGAATATCCGGGGCACCGCGCCATTTTGTCACGCCCTCCGGGTCCAGCGGTCTGCTGCCCACTCTGCGCACCACCCGTCGAGTGGCGCAAAATCAGCCGAAAACCCGCGCAAAACGGCCCTTTTTGCGCCACTCGAGGCGAGAATTGCGCCACTCGCGGGGGTGGGAGGGGGTGAGGGCTTGGGGGGCGAGTCAGTCGAGGAGGCGGATCAGGTCGAGTGCGTGTTGCAGATCATCGGGGTAGGGCGACTCGAACTCGACATAGTCGTCGGTATGGGGGTGAATGAACCCCAACTTGACCGCATGCAACCACTGGCGTTCGAGCCCAACACGCTTAGCCAATGTCGGGTCGGCGCCATATTGGTAGTCCGCGACGCACGGATGCTTGAGCGCGCTCATATGCACCCGAATCTGGTGCGTACGGCCCGTTTCCAACTTGATGGTGAGCAGGCTGGCGTAGCGGTGCGCTTCGAGCGTGTCGTAGTGCGTGATGCTCGGCCGCCCGTCGGCCCGTACGGTGAACTTGAAGTCGTGTTTGGGGTGCCGCGCGATCGGTGCGTCAATGGTCCCGGTGTGCGGGTCGGGGTGCCCCTGAACCAACGCATGGTAGGTCTTGTCGATCGTCCGGTCGCGGAACGCCTGTTTCAAGACGGTGTAGGCGTGCTCGGACTTGGCGACCACCATGAGGCCGCTGGTGCCCACATCGAGACGCTGTACGACACCGCGCCGCTCGGGAGCACCCGAGGTCGAGATACGAAAACCTGCCGCTGCCAGATGTCCGAGCACTGTCGGACCGGTCCAGCCGACGCTGGGATGTGCTGCCACGCCGATCGGCTTGTCGACCACCACAATGTCGTCGTCGTTGTAGACGATGCGCAGATTTTCGACCGATTCGGGCACGATGACCGCGAGCCGCGCGGCAGGTATGGAGGCTTCGAGGATCGAGCCGGGAAGTACACGGTCTGATTTGGCCGGCAGTTCACCATCGACGGTGACGTGGCCGCCGGCAACCAGATCGCTGGCGCGGGTGCGCGAAAACCCGAGCAGCCGGGCCAGAGCGCTGTCGACCCGTTCGCCCGCCAAACCCTCGGGCACGCGCAGCACGCGGTGCTCAAGAGCTTCGGCCGCAACCGGTTCGAGTTCGCCGGTCATCGCCTGGCCACCTCGCCGTCCCGTCCGATGCCGCGCCCCGACAAGACACGGAGCAGAACGGCCGCGACCGTGATCGCGATGTCGGCCACGTTGCCGACGAAGAAACCGGCGTAGTCGAGAAAATCGATGACATGCCCATGGAAGACACCCGGCGCGCGCGCGAGGCGGTCGGTGATGTTGCCCAGGGCTCCACCGAGCAGCAGACCCAGGGCCAGCGCCCAGCCACGATGGCGCACTCGCAATGCCGCGACAACGACAGCTGCCGCGATCACGATCATGAAAGCGGTGAGCACGGGGGTGATCGAGTCGCCCATACCGAACGCGGCCCCGGGGTTGCGCAAAAAGCTGAGGGAAAACAGGTGCGGCACGACCACGATCGGCAATTCGCCGTCGAGCCGGGCAACGGCCCATACCTTGGTGACCTGATCGACCACGTAGGCGATCACGGCAACCGCGAAGAACAACCCAAGGGGCCGATGTCTACGGTCGCCGGTGTGGTTCAGCGACGCTCCTCGCGCTGTTTGCATGTCATGCACAGTGTCGCACGCGGGAACGCCATCAGCCGCATCTTGCCGATGGGCTCGGCGCACGACTCGCATACGCCATACGTGCCGACGGCGATGCGTTCGAGTGCCTTCTGGGTTTGCTCGAGAAGTTCGCGCTGGTTTGCCACTAGCGAAATACCGGAATCACGTTCGATGGAGTTGGAACCGATATCGGCCTGATCTTTGCCGGCACCAGCGATCCCGTCACGCATCAGGTTCTGCAATTCGGCTGTGGTGCGGTCGACCTCGCCGCGCAGCCTTTCGAGATCGGTTTCGAGGTCGCTGCGGACCTCATCGGATTCGACTGTGGTCCACGGCTCTTCGCCAGCGCGGACGGCCAACTTCAACTTCGACATGGGAGGACATTAGGCGCACCGGCGCCCGAATACAACTTCGGCTCGCCGTAGAATGGCGCGTGTGACTGAAACCGCTCCCGCCTCGCATGACTATCGCCACGTCCCGGCCCACGTGGACCTTCCGGCGCTCGAACGCGAGATCCTTGACCTGTGGGATCAGGCTGGCACTTTCGCGGCCAGTCTCGACACCGCGCCGGAGGCCAAGAATTGGACCTTCTATGAGGGTCCGCCCACCGCCAACGGCACTCCGGGCACCCACCATGTCGAGGCGCGCGTCTTCAAGGATGTCTTCCCACGGTACAAAACCATGCAGGGCTATCACGTCGACCGCAAGGGCGGCTGGGACTGCCACGGTCTGCCCGTCGAGATCGCGGTGGAGAAAGAACTCGGATTCAACGGCAAAGCCGACATCGAAAATTATGGCGTCGCTGAATTCAATGCCAAATGCCGGGAAGCGGTGCTGCGCAACGTCGACCTGTTCGAGGAGATGACCCAGCGGATGGGATATTGGGTCGACACCGACGACCCCTACATCACGATGGACTCCTCCTATGTCCAAAGCGTGTGGTGGGCCTTGGCGCAAATCCACAAATCAGGTTTGCTGGCCGAAGACTTCCGCGTTGCGCCCTACTGCCCGCGTTGCGGCACCGGCCTCTCAGACCACGAACTCGCTCAAGGCTATGAAGACATCATCG
>JBBSRT010000149.1:0-4270 GCA_038242765.1 Propionibacteriales bacterium | reverse complement strand
GTCGAAGCGCGCAGATCGGCCACGAGGTCGAGAATTGGGGTGTCGGGTTCTTGTCCGATGGCGCTGACCACGGGCGTGGTGGCTGCGGCTACGGCCCTGATGAGTCCCTCGTCGGAAAACGGCAGCAGGTCTTCGACGGACCCGCCTCCGCGTGCAATGACGATCACGTCGATCGAAGCGTCGGTATCCAGGCGCCGCAGTGCCGCGATGACTTCACGGGCACAGGATTCGCCCTGCATGAGCGCGTGGATCGTACAGAAGTCGACCGCCGGCCAGCGAAGCCTCGCGTTTTCTTGCACATCTCGCTCGGCAGCCGAATTGCGCCCGGTGATCAGACCGATGCGGCCGGGCAGAAAAGGCAACGGTTTCTTGAGATGCGCGGCGAAGAGACCCTCGGCGGCGAGCAGTTGGCGGCGTTGTTCGAGGCGGGCCAGAAGTTGGCCAATGCCGACCGGTCGGATCTCGCGAGCGCTGAGCGACAGGCTGCCATTGGGTTCATAAAACTCAGGGCGGGCATGCACGACGACGCGGGCCCCTTCGGTCAGGGGCGGGCTGATCGAGTCCATCACCGCGCGGGAACACTTGAGCGAAATCGAAATCTTCGCCTCAAGATCGCGAAGTGTCAAAAAACTCATCCCCGGCCGCCGCGTCATTTGCGCGATCTGACCTTCGACCCACACCGCGCCCATACGGCCGACATAACTGCCGATCGCAGCCGAAATGACGCGCAGCGGTGCCGGCGACTCGGGGCTGGTTTCCAACGGCATAGGCCCACCCTAAATGACCGCTCTGACACGTCGGCTTCAGATGGCGTCGGAATCTGCCTACGATAGGGGCATGAGTCCTGAGACCGTATTGCTCGGTATGCCTGCGCCGGCGGACAGCCATGTGCTGTTGGCCGACCCGCGCGGTTATTGCGCCGGAGTCGACCGCGCTGTCATCACCGTCGAAAAAGCACTCGACCTGTATGGCGCGCCGGTGTATGTGCGCAAGGAGATCGTGCACAACAAGCATGTCGTTGATGGTTTGCGCAAACGCGGCGCCATTTTTGTTGACGAACTCGACGAGGTGCCCGGCGGGTCCACCGTGGTCTTCTCAGCCCATGGGGTTTCGCCTGCGGTCCATACCGAAGCCGCCGAGCGCGAGCTCAAGACGATCGACGCGACGTGCCCGCTAGTGACGAAGGTGCATCACGAGGCAAAGCGCTTCGCCAGCGAGGACTACCAGATCCTGCTGATCGGCCACGAAGGACACGAAGAGGTCGAGGGCACCGCCGGGGAAGCTCCCGAACACATCACGTTGGTCCAGCACCCCGACGACGTCGCCGCACTCGAGTTCGCTCCGGGCACCAAGCTTTCCTGGTTGTCGCAGACGACGCTAAGTGTCGATGAAACGATGGAAACGGTCGACCGTCTGCGCGAGAAGTTCCCCCAATTGCAGGATCCGCCCAGCGACGACATTTGCTATGCGACGCAAAACCGTCAGATCGCAGTCAAGGAGATCGCGAAGGACGCCGACCTCGTCATCGTGGTCGGTTCGTCCAACTCGTCCAACTCCGTGCGGCTGGTCGAAGTTGCGCTCGATGCCGGCGCCAAAGCGTCATACCGCATCGATGACGTCAGCGAATTCGACGAAGCATGGCTCGACGGTGTCGCCAATGTCAGCGTTACTTCTGGTGCCTCGGTGCCCGATAACCTCGTCGACGACGTTCTTGCATTTTTGGTGGAGCGCGGCTACCCGACCGCACAGGCGGTGCGCACCGCCGATGAAAGCCTTATCTTTGCTTTGCCGCCTGAGTTGCGTCGAGACATGAAAGCCGCCGCTCGACAACTCTGACCAGACCAGCATGTCGAGGAGATGATGTATGGAAACAGCCCTCGCGTTAGTCTTGGTGTTGACGGTCGTCGTCGCCGTCGAATCGGTCGCTGAGAAGGTACGCCTCCCCGCTCCGCTGATGCTCATAGCGCTGGGCGCCGCGGTGTCCTACCTGCCGTTCATCCCTGAATTTGAGTTGACCCCCGACCTTGTGTTGATCGGGTTGCTGCCGCCGCTGCTGTATTCGGCGGCGATCAAGACGTCCTTGGTCGATTTCGGCCAGAATTGGCGACCGATCGCCCTGCTGAGTGTCGGACTGGTGATCTTCACCGCGGCCGGTGTCGGATTGTTGATGTGGCTCATATTGCCGATCGGTCTGGCGCCGGCGATGGCTCTTGGCGCCGTTGTCGCGCCCCCTGATGCGGTTGCTGCCACAACTATCGCCCGGCGCATCGGCATGCCGCGTCAACTCGTGACGATTCTCGAGGGCGAAGGTCTCGTCAACGATGCAACGGCGATTGTGCTTTTGCGCGTGACCATCGCGGCGATTGCCGGGACGGTCACCGTCTGGGAGGTCGGTGCCGGCTTCTTCGTCTCAGCCGTGGGCGGCGTGGTTGTCGGGGTTTTCGTCGCCTGGATCGGCGGCAAGGTTCGCAGAAGCATCAGCGGTGAGCTGTCGGAGGTTTCCGTTTCGCTGTTGACACCGTGGGCGGCCTACGTGGTCGCCGAAGAGTTGCATGTTCCCCATGTCGGGGCGCCCTCTGGCATCCTCGCCGTCGTCGTTGCCGGCCTCATCCTGGGTCACCGCTCACCCCTCATCCAGTCGGCGTCGACGCGGT
The DNA here is from genome assembly GCA_038242765.1 of Propionibacteriales bacterium. GTDB lineage: Bacteria > Actinomycetota > Actinomycetes > Propionibacteriales > Nocardioidaceae > JBBSRT01. The sequence goes on along the minus strand of JBBSRT010000149.1, from coordinate 1,616 downwards.
TGATTGAACGGACGAACTGGTCGATGATTTCCTTTGTCTTGGAAGGGGCGGTCTTCTTTCTCATCGGTTTGCAGTTCCACGCGATCCTGGAGGCTGTTGCCACAAGTTCGCTGTCGATGGGTGTCATCCTTCTTGCGGCCGTTGGCGCACTCGTCGCGGTGATCGTGCTGCGCATCCTCTGGGTGTTCCCGAGCACCTATCTTTCGCACATGGTCATCGGCGCACGCCTCCAACACCGAAAGCCACCGTGGCAAGAGGTCGCGATCTTGTCCTGGGCCGGCATGCGTGGCGTGGTCACCCTGGCGGCAGCGTTCCTGCTGCCCGCGGATACACCACAGCGCGAAGTCCTGGTGGCCATTGCCCTGTTCGTCACGGCCGGGACGCTGCTCATCCACAGTTCGACTTTGCCGTGGCTCGTACGACGGCTGGCCGTGCACGGGCCGACCGTTCGCGAAGACGACCTTGAAGAAGCGCAGATCCGGCAGGCTGTTTCCAAGGCGGGACTGAAATATTTGGATGGCCAACCCGACGATGCGATGGACGGCGACGTCCGGCAGCGGCTGCGCGATCGATCCAACGACCGAGCCAATGCCGTATGGGAGCGCCTAGGCGATGCGCAATCGCCGAGCGTCCAGTATTCGCGCGAACGCTCCCACATGTTGGGAAGCGAACGCGAGGAGCTTTTGCGCATCAGGTCGTTGGGGACGGTCGATCAGACGGTGCTGCAAAGGGTGATGGATGCCCTCGATGTGGAGGAGTCAATCCTCGACCGCCTGTATGTCGACGAGGAAGACGCCCGAGAAGATGCCGAATTGTTGCCGACGGCCACGGGAGATTGTGAGCATTTGCGCGGATGCGCGGAGATACCGTCGCCCCTCACGCCGGAAGGTTGCGAAGAATGTTTGGGAGATGGGACCAAGTGGGTGGCGTTGCGGCTGTGTCTGGACTGCGGACACGTGGGCTGTTGCGATTCGTCGCGAGGGCGACATGCCGAGGCCCATTCTGCGTCGACATCGCACCCGGTAGTGCGCAGCTTTGAGCCCGGCGAAGCATGGCGTTGGTGCTATGTCGACGACCTGGTCGGCTGAGCAGGGAGACCAGGAGGCAGCGTGCGCATCGTCGAGGTAGAGGTGGTCGGGCTACGAGTACCCGTCCGGTGTCGTCGTCCCGAATGGGGCGAAGATGCTGTCCTTGTGCGGGTGCACACCGATGAGGGACTGGTGGGCATCGGTGAGTCTGACACCTCACCGGAGCTGGTGCGGGCAGTTGTCGAGGCGCCCTATTCGCATTCGTCGTGCATGGGTCTCAACGAGGTGCTGGTGGGCAAAAACCCGGCTCGGATCGACCAACTGTGGCAAGAGATGTATTCGAGCACGGCGTATCTGGGGCGGCGAGGTGTCGCGATCCACGCGATCAGCGCGATCGACATTGCGCTGTGGGACATCGCTGGGCAGGTGCGTGGCCTTCCGATCTACGAGCTTCTCGGACCGCGCATGCATTCCGATCTGCCGGCGTACGGCACTTTCATCCCGTCGGCCGATCCGGCGGCCTCCGCCGCGACGGCTCTCGCACTTATGGGGAAGGGTTTGGTGGGCGCCAAGATCGGGGGTGCGGAG
>JBBSRT010000148.1:0-4283 GCA_038242765.1 Propionibacteriales bacterium | reverse complement strand
TATTACGCACAGATCGCTCCGCTTATCAGTGCGTATGCGGCCGATCGGCCCGCTACGCGTAAACGCTGGGTCAATGGGGTCGGCACCGAGGAAAAGCCCGAACGACCGTTTTTCAACAAGGACCTCGATGACAAGGCGCCGTCATGGATTAGGCGTTACGCGATTAAGCATTCGGATCACACCAACAGCTATCCGCTGATCAACGACGTGGCGACGTTGACGTGGTTTGCGCAACTGGCGTCGCTGGAAATCCACGTGCCGCAATGGAAATTTGGTCGTGGCGGCATCATGCAAAACCCTGACCGACTCGTCCTTGATCTTGATCCGGGCGAGGGCGCTGGCTTGGCCGAATGTGCCGAGGTGGCCAAACTTGCGCGCGAGATTTTAACCGACATGGGACTGGAGCCGATGCCTGTCACCAGCGGCAGTAAAGGCATCCACCTGTATGCCGCACTCGAAGGCAAGCAGACTTCGCAGGAGATCAGCGAAGTGGCACACGAACTCGCGCGAGCGCTCGAGGCTGACCACAAAGACCTGGTGGTCAGCGATATGAAAAAGACGCTACGTCAGGGCAAGGTGCTCGTCGACTGGAGTCAGAACAGCGCGAACAAGACCACAGTCGTGCCCTATTCGCTGCGCGGACGCACCCGACCGATGGTCGCGACACCTCGTACATGGCGTGAGATCGCCTCGAAAAATCTGGCTAACCTGGACCTCGACGAAGTGCTGACGCGAATGAAACGACGCAAAGACCCCTTGGCGGTATTGCTTGACAGATCGGCAGCATCAACACTCGATGCTGCCGATTTGCCGCCGGCTGACCGGCTGACCAAGTATCGGAGTATGCGCAACCAGTCACGAACGCCCGAACCGGTGCCGGCCGAGGTGCCAGAAGCCGCTGCGGGTAAATCCTTTGTCATCCAGGAGCACCATGCGAGCGGGCTGCATTGGGATTTCCGCCTCGAACATGACGGCGTGCTGGTGTCGTGGGCGTTACCGAAGGGGGTTCCGACCGATCCGAAAAGGAATCATCTCGCGGTACAGACTGAGGACCATCCGCTGGCCTACGGGACTTTCGAGGGGACGATCCCGAAGGGTGAATACGGGGGCGGTGAGGTGACGATCTGGGATGCTGGCAACTATGAGCTTGAGAAGTGGCGCGACGGCAAGGAGGTGATTGCCACGCTCCGCGGCCGAAGCGACGGTGGCCTCGATGGCCCCCGCAAATTTGCGCTCATTCATACCGGCGGCGAAGGAAAGTCGGCGAACAACTGGCTCATTCACCTGATGGATCCGGCAAAGAAAAAGAATGTCGTTGCGCCGGCGCGACGGTCGGTGCGTACGAAGCCGATCGCGCCGATGCTGGCCACGCTCGGCAGCAAGGTCACCCTCGACACCGACGATGAGTGGGCCTACGAAATGAAGTGGGACGGCGTCCGCGCTGTCGTCTACATCGACGGCGACGACGTCAGACTCCTCAGTCGCAACGGCAACGACATGACAGCGACTTATCCCGATATTGTCGAGGCGCTCCACGGCGCAATTGATGCCAATTCGGCGGTTCTCGATGGCGAGATCGTAGCTCTCAACAAGTCGGGTCGCCCCGACTTCGGTCGGTTGCAAAACCGTATGGGGTTGACTAAAGCACGCGATGTCGAGCAGGCGGTCGGCAAGATCGCGGTGCACCTGATGCTCTTTGATGTGCTCGAGGTTGACGGTAATCCGCTGCGCAAGAATGCTTACGACGAGCGCCGCAAGGCACTCGACTCCTTGGTTAACGCCTCGGGGAGGGGCAAGATCCAGGTGCCACCTGCATTCGACGGCGACTTTGACTCGGCGCTGAGCAGCAGCATGGAACTCGGACTTGAAGGTCTTGTCGCCAAGAAGCGCGACAGCAGCTACAGCGTGGGTCGGCGCTCCCGCGCATGGATGAAGATCAAGCACGAACGCATGCAAGAGGTTGTCATCGGCGGTTGGCGGCCCGGCAAGGGCAACCGGTCGGGTCAGATCGGATCACTGCTCATCGGCGTGTATGACGACGACGGCACCCTGGTCTACGTGGGGCGCGTCGGTACCGGCTTCACCGAATCAGGTTTGCGTGAGCTTGCCGTACGGCTCCGAAAAGCGGCACGCAAAACGAGCCCATTCGGCGATGTGCCAAAGGCCGATGCCGCTGGCGCGCACTGGGTCACTCCACGGCTCGTCGGTGAGGTGCAATTCGCCGAGTGGACCACCACCGGGCGACTGCGCCATCCGGCATGGCGCGGATGGCGACCCGACAAGGCCGCCGACGACGTCCGTCGAGAATAGGCCGCGGTGATGGGCGCGTACCAGGGCAAACGGGCCCGAAATAGCCCGAATCGTTGCTTGTTCGGTTGATTTGCCCCTCGTGGGCGACCGTCGAGCTCGATTCCAACTCGACATCAGGACAGTAGGGCCAGCACTGCCTTCTCAAGCCGCGGCCGCAACGCGACGCCGGCTTCGGGAAGTGCCGACCTGGCGATGGGTTCGCCAATCACGGTGCCGCGCTCAAACAGGTCGATGAGCCGCGGATCGACATACGACGACTTCGTAACCGCCGGGGTATTGCCCAAATATTCGGCGACAAAGCGCATGGTGGTGGTCACGGCCCTTTTGCGTGCTGTTTTGGAATCCGCGTCCTGTAGAGCCAGGATGGCCGCTGCGGCAACGTTCGCATGCCACGTACGGAAATCCTTGGCCGATGCGTCGTCTCCCACAACGTCCTTGATGTACGAGCTCACCGACTCAGAAGTGAGTTCATGCCAACCACCGTCGTCCCGGTAAGCCAGGAGGCCAGAATCGGGAGCCGACCGGCGGGCCCGCATAAGGTCAATCGTCTCGCAGATTGCCCGATCGGCGACGATCAGCGAACGCGGCTGCCCCGACTTCGCGACGTAATCAAATTCGACACCCGTGCCGGTCCTGCGGACGTGGCGCTTTTGCAGCGTAGCCAGCCCATAACTGCCGTTGTCCTCGGCGTAACGTTCCGATCCGAGCCGGAAAACCCCCAGGTCAAACAATCGGAAGGCCGTCGCGGTGGCCCGTTCGTACGTCAACTCATCGGGCCGCAGATCCCGGGCAGCGCGGCGGCGGGCGGCCGGTAGCCGCTGCGCGAAGTCGAGCATGTGCTCAAACTTTGCGCGGTCTCGTTTGGCTCGCCAATCAGGGTGATAAAGGTATTGCTGTCGGCCCGCGTCGTCGGTCCCGATCACTTGCAGGTGGCCATTGGGGATCGGACAGATCCACACGTTGGTCCACGCCGGTGGGATTACCAAATCGCGGCACCGTTGAGTGTCTGCATCGCACAGACGCACGCCGTCGACATTCAGATAGGTGAAACCGCGGCCCTGCCTGCGGCGTTGCCAACCGGGCATGGTGGAAGTGACCGTACGAAGGCGCGCCACGAAACCTCCTGATTGCGTGAAGTAGTGGCTGTCCTATTACCCACCTTCCCCGTCGATCACTCGTGCCAATGATTCGGGGTCCCGGCCGACCACGGTGGTGCCATCGTCCGCGGTGACGATGGGACGTTGGATGAGGATGGGGTGCGCGACCATGGTGTCGATCCATTGCTGACGGTGGCCGGCGTCTTTCGGCACATCTGCGAGTTCGGTGGCGGCGGACTCAGTCATCCGAACAACATGCCAGGGGTCGAGGTCCATCCGTTCGAGAACAGCGGCAAACTCGTCGGCCGTTGGCGGATCATCGAGATAACGCCGTACGGTGTAGTCGATGTCGGCAGCGTCGAAGGCCTCGGTCGCGGTGCGGCATTTGCTGCATGCCGGGTTGATCCAGATCTCCACGAGCACCACCCTAGGTGAGGTCACTCGCCGTTCGGGCGCTGACGGAGCTTTTTCGTTGAGCCGCGTTGCTTCTTCGCATCGATACGCCGCTGTTTTGATGCCTTACTCGGCTTGGTCGCGCGACGGACTTTTGGCGGCACAATGGCGTGCGTCACCAGCGCTTCGAGACGGCTTTTGGCATCTTCACGATTGCGATGCTGGCTTTTGTATGTCGACCCGACAACCGTGATGGTGTCGCCCTCGAACCGGTTGCGCAACGCTTCACGAGCCAAGCTCTTTTGCGGGTCGGTCAGCGTTGCTGTCGCACCTAGCTCCCAGATGAGTTCGACCCGCGAGTCGGTGGTGTTGACGCTTTGGCCGCCCGGCCCCGATGAACGCGAAAACCGCCAACTCAATTCGCGGTCGGGGATCGAAATGCGGTGCGGTCTAACCACCAGCGACGTAGTTGTTGAGTTGGTC
>JBBSRT010000147.1:0-4311 GCA_038242765.1 Propionibacteriales bacterium | reverse complement strand
CAAACGACACGAACAGGCCCGAGGTGACCGTCGCGTGTGGTTCGCGCCGGCCAGCGATGGTATGACGTGGATGACAGCCCTCATCCCTTCTCTCAGCGCCGCAGCCATCGACTAGCGCCTTGACTCAGAAACGAGGCGCTATCCAGCAACGGATCCACGCACCCACGAGCAGGCTCGCGCCGACCTCCTGTGCGACCTCCTACTCACCGAAACCAACACGTGCGACGTTAAAGACGACGGCAAGCCTGGCAAACCGACGACGACGATCGGCGTGATTGTGCCCATTCAGTCCCTTATGGGGCTATCCGATGCGCCCGGGGAAATGATAGACCGGTCCGCGTCGGTGCCGGCCGCCTTAATTCGCGCCAAGGCGATCGAGCCCGGCACGCTCCTCTGGCGGCTGCTTACTGACCGACGCGGCAAACTGCTCGACGCCACCTATGTGGGCCACCATGCGCCCGACAAGCTCGGGCAGGCGATTCGATTCCGCGACGGGACGTCGGTGTCCCCGACCGCGATGGTTCCGGCGCATCGTGCCGACCTTGACCACACGATCGCTTACGGCTCGCCGCCAGGCGGCGGACCTACTACGGCTTCCAATTTAGGGCCGTTACATCGGCGGGCGCACAACTTAAAGACGGCTGGTTTCATGAACCTTCAACAATCCGAGCGGGGTGTCTTCGAATGGACCACGAGCACCGGCCACCAATCTCGCCACACCGCCGACCCGCTACCGACCGTTGAGTGGGCGCATTCACCGCCAGAAGCGTCTGCCGCCTGAACGCGTGACGAACAACCGACCGCAAGCAGACCAATTCATGACCGTCTCGGAGCAGGACAATCGTGCACGATGTGAAATGGTCGTCGACGTCCCTGATCGACGCCCCTCTCGGCACTCCCATTGCGGCGCCGATAATGGACATTATGTCAAGTAATGATGACAAACCGCATCATTTTAAGAACCCGTCTCCGGCTCCAGCGGTTCACTTGCGCTCAGGTGCACCCTTTCTAACAAGACGTCGTTGCTGCATACGACCGAGGGCTCGGATCACCGGTAGCGCTCGCAGGGCCAACCGTGGAGCAGTCGCCGACGCGCGAGCCAACACGCCGCGCCACACAGGCTTGCTGGTGACCGGTCGCGGACGATCGAGCACCTGTTCGACCAGATCAGCAACCTGCCCTGGTTGCAGCAGGGTGCCTGAAAACGACATCGCCGCCTCGGGCTCCTGCAGCCGGTCATAGATCATCGGTGTCCATATGCCGTCTGGGCAAATGCAGCTGATTTCGATGCCGGTGAAACCCGCGACCCTCAGGTCGGCCAGGGTCGAAAGGCTGAGCCCGAGAACACCGTGCTTCGTCGCGGCGTAAACAGCTTCGCCAGGAACCGCCACGAGGCCGGCCAGGGAGGCGATGTTGACGATATGGCCTCCGTCGTTCGGACGCATCACCTCAAGCGCGGCACTTAAGCCGTGCAGAGTGCCCGTGAGATTGATCTCGATTACACGATGCCAGAGGTCCATGTCGTGCTGCCAGATCGGACCGGTCTCCAGAATACCGGCGTTGTTGACCCACAGTTCAAGGGATCCCGCCCGTTCGACCGTCTGGTTCGCAGCAGCCCGGCATGCGTCCATACACCGCACGTCCACCGCACTCCCCCAGGCCAAACCGCCGATTTCGGCCGCGGTCTGTGCAGCCAGCGTCGCATCGATGTCGGTGACGTGCACGGCATAGCCACGGGCGGCGAGACGCAGCGCAATCTCCTTGCCCAGCCCCTGACCGCCGCCGGTGACCAGAGCACCGCCGTTCATGCGTCGGCTCCCGCTCGTGTCGCGGCACCGGCCGAGGCACGGTGCCTTGCCGCGCGCCGCGCCCCACGCCGCCGTTTGCGATCAAGGTCCCACAGGCAGTGGTCGAAGTCGACCTCCATCGTGCGCCGTGCACAGCGATAGAACCTCGGTTTGTAGATTCCGTGGGCGCCCCGTGCGGGTGCCCGATGCTTTTCCTTGATCATGTAGGTCACAGTCGTCATCGTGACATGGACCACCTTGTCAATACTCGTCAGGCTGCGGCACGAAAAGACGACCGAGTCGTCGATGCCGATGACGTGAACAATTCCAGTCCAGCAATCAGCTAGCGAGTGCAAGACCGCCTGCGACCGCACCGAGTGAGAGCACGAGAGTGGCAATGACGTTGAGCAACGCCACACCGGCACGTCCATTATGGATGAGACGAACTGTCTCGATGCTCGCTGTACTGAACGTCGTGAAGCCGCCCAAGAATCCGGTGCCCACGATCGTCATCGTGGCTGCCGATAGCCGGTCATTGAGCACAAGACCTGCAACGACCCCGAGCACCAGCGAACCCAAAACATTGACGAGAACCGTCCCCACCGGCAACGCCATACGAGTTCTCGACCCGATGAATCCGTCGACAACAAACCTGAAGACCGCTCCCAAGCCGCCGGCCAAGGACATCAGCGCCACGACGAGCAATGTCATGTGCTGCCCCGCTCATCGGCCGAGCCAGCACGGAGGCCGCGAAGGTGGTGAACGCTGGCGATCCAGATGCCGGCAAAACTCAACAGCACTCCCCCGGCGACGCTGACGATGACATAGGTCGCCGCCATCGTCACGTGGCCGTCATCTATCGCGATCACCGATTCGAGCGCGAAGGTACTGTACGTGGTGAAAGCGCCCAGAAAGCCGGTTCCGATGCCAAGGCGGGCGAGCAACAGATGCCCCTGGTCGGCTCCTCGACGGATCAACGCTTCGAGCACTATCCCCAACGCGAATGCGCCAGCAAGATTGACAGTCAAAGTCGGTAGCGGAAAGCCTTGGGGCGTCGGCATCAACTCCTCCAGTGCGAAGCGCGCCAACGTCCCGACAATTCCGCCAAGCAGGACAACGGAGATGAACCCGGGATGAGCGTGTAAACGCCGCAACGGCCTGCGGACAAAATCGGGATCGATGTTGGATGGATCACCCGAAGATCGTTCGACCATGTCGTCGGGGGCGTCCTCGCTCATCGGCTCGTCATGCTCACGCGACGTTGGTGCCGAAAAGCAAGCCGAGAGCGTAGGTCAGCGCCGCGGCACCGTAGCCGATCGCCAACTGACGCGTTGCCCGCCGCAGCGGAGGCCCGCCGGTCAGCAACCCGACGACCATGCCGGTAACAATGAGGGCCAACCCAACGAGGACTGCAGCAACCAACAACGCGGTCAGGCCCTCAAGTCCGAAGAGGTAGGGAATGATCGGGACGACTGCACCCGAAGCGAAAAAGCAAAAACTCGACAACGCAGCGCCAAGGCCGGTCCCGATCGCTTCATGGTCATCGTTGGAGCCAATCTGCTGGGCGCCCTTATCAGCCTCGGCTGCATTGCCGCCCAGCACCTCGGCGGCGTACGCATCGGCATCGGCGGGGCCCATACCGCGTGCACGGAACACTAGGGTGAGCTCGTTAGCCTTGACGTCAAGATGCGCCAGTGAACCGACGACGCCCGGATCTGGGGTCGAAGCCTCGAGGAGTTCGCGTTGTGAGCGCACAGAGACGTACTCCCCCGCACCCATAGACAGGGCTCCTGCCAACAGTCCTGAAATACCAGCGAGCAAGACCACCGAATTAGAGACACCCGCGGCTCCGATCGCCATGATCAGGGCCAGGTTGCTGACCAATCCATCGTTGGCGCCGAAGATGGCGGCGCGGAAGGTCCCCGACAACTGGTTGCGACCACGTGTCGCGAGGCCGCGTACGACCTCCGCGTGGACCAGCTCATCTGCTGCCATCGCGTGGGTTGCGTCGCTGTCCAACGCGTAGGGAGATCGACTCTCCGCGCGTTGAGCGAGGGCGAGAACGAAAACTGAACCGAAATGCCGTGCCAAAAAGCCCAAAATGCGGGTGCGCAGGTCGCCACGATGCTGCTTACCTTCGGTGCCGGCAAGCAAGGCACGCCAATGAGCTTCGTGTCGACCTTCTGCCTCGGCGAGAGCCAGCAGAATGGCCCGCTCCTCCCCCGTACGGCGGCCGGCCAGGTCTCGATAGACGGCGCCCTCGGCCTTTTCATCAGCCAAATAGCGGCGCCAACGGCGCAGGTCGGCTTCAGAGGGTTTGGTGCGCGGACCGAAGTTTCGCTCAACCGGTTCGCTTGAGGCGGCCCGATCGGGTGACATTGGCAGGCCTTTCGCTGGACGGTAGTGGCCGCTGGACACCATACGCCATTATCACGGAGCCTTGGTTGGGATTATCCTCCAAGCGTGCAATCGGTAAACACGACGCGTGGCCATATTGAGGGCCTGTCGGCACTGTTCGCGGTTT
>JBBSRT010000146.1:0-4314 GCA_038242765.1 Propionibacteriales bacterium | reverse complement strand
GGGCCTCGAAAAGGTGCCGCCGTCAAAGGCATATTCGAAGGTGCTGCCCGAAGACCTACTGAAATTTGGGCTCATCCCTGAATTCATTGGACGGCTGCCGGTGATCGCCGCTGTCAACAAACTCGACAAGCCGGCTCTCGTCGCGATCCTGACCGAACCACGCAATGCGTTGACCAAACAATATGCGCGCCTGTTCGACATCGATGATGTCGAACTCGAATTCACCGACGAGGCATGCGACGCCATGGCCGAACTCGCGCTTGCTCGTGACACCGGAGCTCGCGGTCTGCGTTCGATTATCGAAGACGTCCTCGAACATGTCATGTATGACGTACCGGGCCGCGATGACATCGCCAAGGTCATCGTCACCGAAGAAACCGTCACCAGCAAAGCCGGCCCCACACTCATCACTCGTAAAGAAGCCGCGAAGAAGGCTTCCTGATGCCGGCCGACGTCACGCTGCTTGGCGCGACCGGCTTCACCGGAGCGTTGGCTGCGGACTACCTCAGTCAACACCTGCCCAGCGGCGCTACGTGGGCAATCGCCGGACGCAACGAGGTCAAGCTCGCAAAGGTCGCCAAATTGATCGGCGGTGCTGGCGGCACGGTCCCTTCACTTATCGTCGCCAATGTTGACGATCCGGACTCGATGGCAGATCTTGCCCGATCAACGCGCGTGCTGATCACCACTGTCGGACCCTATCTACGCCACGGCGAGCCCGCCGTCAAGGCATGCGCTGAAGCGGGCACCCACTATGTCGACCTCACCGGCGAGCCAGAATTCGTCGATCGTATGTGGCTCAAATATCACCGCGTTGCCCAGCGCTCCGGCGCAAAAATCGTGCACGCATGCGGTTTCGACTCGATTCCCTACGATTTGGGCGTGCTCTACACCGTGGAGCAACTGCCCGAGGGGTTGCCGATCGCCGTCAGCGGATACATCCGTGCCGGCGGCACCGCCTCGGGCGGCACCTATCACTCGGCAATCGGAGCTTTCTCGCGTTTGCGGCAGGCCGGCAAGGCTGCGGCTCTGCGGCGCCAGGCCGAGTCGCGGCCCGCTGCCCGCAAAATTCGCGGCAGCGGCTCACTCGGACGCGGCGCCGGTGGCCACGGTTGGGCACTCCCGCTGCCCACCATCGACCCGCAGATCGTTTTGCGATCAGCTCGAGCCCTCGACCGCTATGGTCCTGAATTCAGTTATGCGCATTACGCGCAATTCAAGCGGTTGCCCATGTTGGTGGCCACAGTCGCCGGAGCCGGCGTCATGATGGCCGGAGCACAGCTGGCGCCGACGCGCAAACTTCTCCTCAGGCTGCGCGATCAGGGCTCGGGGCCAAGCGATGAGAAGCGCGCAGCGTCCTGGTTCAAGCTGCGGCTCGTCGGCGAGGCAGGCGGCACCACGGTGACGACCCAGGTCAGTGGCGGCGATCCGGGCTACACCGAGACAGCCAAAATGCTGAGCGAATCGGCCATGTGCCTTGCTTTTGACGACCTGCCCGATGTTGCTGGCCAGACCACGACCGCCGTGGCGATGGGCAACGCCCTCATCAAACGGCTCCAGAACGCCGGCATCGCGTTCGAAACGCTCGCCTGACCCCTGCCATACACCCGTCGGCGGTGTCTTACGCACCACGGTTTCGGGTAGGCGGTGAGTTACGCACCACCGGTCGGTCCTGGGTGGTGTCTAACTCACCGGCGTCGGGTCGGTGGTGTCTAACTCACCGGCGGTACGAGGGTGGCCTCGACTTTGAGTGTGTCGAGGGAGTCGTCGACCACGAGCGACACGTCGCCGACTACCCGCCCGGCCGCCTTCACATCGGTGAGGGCATCGGCAAGGACATCCAGCTGCTCTGATCGACCACGTATGTTCGCAGCGACCACCTCGGTCTTCATGCCGACCTTCGCCACGGACTTCGCGCCGCGAATGCCGGCAAGGGCCGCAGCGGCAACGGGCAATACCGCAACATCATGGGTGGCAACCGGCAGGTCAATCTCAGAATCAGGCCAAGGCGAGCGGTGTACCGACCCCTCTTGCCACCACGACCACACCTCTTCGGTGACATAGGGCAGGAACGGTGCGAGCAACCGCAGCTGTACTGACAGCGCCAACGCGAAGGCACATTTGGCCGAAGCGCCGGCAGCGTCATCGTGTCGGACCCGTTCCTTGACGAGTTCGAGATAGTCGTCGCAAAAATTCCAGAAGAACTTCTCAGAATGCTCAAGAGCGGCGGTGTAGTCAAATGCGTCGAAGGCTTCGGTTGCCGCTTCGACGACCTGACGAAGGCCCCCCAGCATCGCAAGATCAAGCGGTTCGACAACGCGCGCACTATCAAGATGCGAGGCGTCGGCGCCGATGCCGTATGCCTGCGGCTCCGCCAGCACGAATTTGCTCGCATTGAGCACCTTCATGGCCAGGCGGCGGCCGACCTTCATCTGTTGTTCGTCAAATGGCGAGTCGGTACCAGGTCGTGCCCCGGCTGCTCGCCACCGCACGGCATCAGCGCCATACTTCTTGATGATTTCGTCGGGCACGACCGCATTGCCTTTGGATTTGCTCATCTTTTTGCGGTCCGGGTCGACCACAAAACCGGAAATCAGCGCGTTGCGCCACGGAACGGTCCCATGCTCAAGGTGAGACCGCACAGCCGTCGAGAACAACCAGGTTCGGATGATGTCGTGTGCCTGTGGACGCATGTCCATCGGGAAGGTGCGCTCAAACAAATCGTTGTCGCGCTCCCAGCCACAGGCGATTTGCGGGGTCAGTGAGGACGTCGCCCACGTGTCGAGAACGTCGGGGTCCGCGACGAAACCGCCCGCCTTTCCACGCTGGTCTTCGGTGAATCCGGGCGGCGCCTGCGATGCGGGGTCGACCGGCAAGTCATCTTCGGTCGGGAGTATGGGGTAGTCGTGCTCGATCTCACCGGCTGCGTCGAGCGGATACCAGACGGGGAATGCGACACCGAAAAAACGTTGCCTTGAGACGAGCCAGTCTCCATTGAGGCCTTCGATCCAGTTGGTGTAGCGGTGCTGCATGAAGTCGGGGACCCAGTTGATTTCGTCGCCACGACTGACCAGCGCAGACCGCAGGTCGGTGTCGCGTCCGCCGTTGCGCAGATACCACTGGCGAGTAGAGACGATCTCGAGTGGCTTGTCGCCCTTTTCGAAGAAGTTCGCCATCCGTTGCGTCGCCTTGGGTGCGCCGTCAAGATCGCCTGATTCGCGCAGCGCCGACACCACGATTTCCCGTGCCGAAAAAGTCGTCTTGTCCTCGAGGTCGCCATACAGGCTCTTGCCCGCAGCTGAGTCGATCCATGCGGGTACTTCGCGCACGATCCGGCCGTCGCGGCCGATAATGGTGCGGTTGGGCAACTGGAGTTCTCGCCACCAGATCACGTCGGTCAGGTCACCGAACGTGCAGCACATGGCGATGCCGGCGCCCTTGTCCATCTCGGCGGCCCTATGGGCCATGACCGGGATCTCGACGTCGAACAGCGGCGAACGCACCGTGGTCCCGAACAGCGACTGATAGCGCTCGTCGTCGGGATGGGCGATCAACGCAACACAGGCAGCGATGAGTTCGGGACGTGTGGTCTCAATATAGATTGGTGCTTCAGTGGTATGGAAGGCCACCCGATGGTAGTGGCCGGGGTAGTCGCGAGCTTCGAGTTCGGCCTGAGCCACGGCCGTCTGGAAGGTCACATCCCACAGCGTCGGCGCATCCTGCTGATAGGCCTCGTCCCGGGCCAGGTTGCGCAAGAAGGCGCGTTGCGAAGCGGCTCGGGCATCGTTGCCGATCGTCGTGTAGTGCTGATCCCAATCGACCGACAGACCCAAGGTGCGCCACAGAGCCTCGAAAACCTTTTCGTCCTCAGCGACGAGCTGTTCACAAAGGTCGATGAAATTGCGGCGGCTGATCGGCAACTGGCGTTTCGCGTCGGGCTTCTCCGGCGGAGTGAACGCAGCGTCATACGGCAGCGAAGGATCGCAACGCACGCCGAAATAGTTTTGGACGCGCCGCTCGGTGGGCAGACCGTTGTCATCCCAGCCCATCGGGTAGAAAATCTCCTTGCCGCGCATCCGCTGATAACGGGCCACGAGGTCGGCGTGCGTATACGAAAACACGTGACCCACATGCAGGGAGCCCGACACGGTCGGCGGGGGAGTGTCAATAGAAAAGACCTGATCGCGGGTCTTGCTGCGATCGAATCGGTAGATGCCACGCTGCTCCCAGACGGCCGACCATTTGTCTTCGAGACCTTCGAGTATGGGCTTTTCGGGGACAGCGTTCATAGTCGTCAATCCTAGGGGGCCGCAT
>JBBSRT010000145.1:0-4324 GCA_038242765.1 Propionibacteriales bacterium | reverse complement strand
GCATACATAGGTCAAGGTGCTGGCGAGGTCGATGCCCAGATGCTTGAGGTGATCGATGGTGAGACGGCCGGCGAGCTCGGCGCCGGGTGCCGGTTGCTGGGTGTAGATACGCACGACGTTGGCCCATGGCGCGTTGCTGGCTATGGCATCGAGCTCGGCATTGAACATTTCGTCGGTGGCCGATTTTGCGTAATGCAAGAAGGTGACACGGCCGTCATGGCCTCGGTCGCGCAAACTGCGGAGCATCGACATGAGCGGTGTGATGCCCGAACCGCCGCTGATCAGCAGCAAGTTGTCCGGCGTCGTTTCGGGCAACACGAATTCGCCCTCGGCCGCAGAGAGGAAGACGTGCGTGCCGGGCTGGAGCTCATTGTGCAAGAAACGCGAAACGTAGCCATCAGGGTGGGCTTTGACCGACACCGAGAACGTGCCGTCACGGAGTTGGTCCGAGCTGGAGACCGAAAAGCAGCGGATGCGTCGGGTGCCTTCGACATCGACGCCGAATTGCACGTGCTGGCCGGGCTTAAATCCGCCCCAGGCTCCGTTGGGTTTGAGGACCACGGTGCTGGCGCGGCCGGTTTCGTGGATGACTTCGAGCACCCGCGCACGGACGTTGTGCACCGCGAGCATGGGATGTATCTGGTCGAGGTAGTGATCGACGCTGTGTGGCTGAGTCAGGGTGCCGACGAGCGGCGAGGCGAGGAGCTTGCGGAGAACCGCCATATGCTGCGCTGCCTTCCTGTTAAGTGAACATGCGTACACTGAAAATAATGCACGTTCGCGCCCCAATGTGCAAGTGGAGGACACAGTGAGTCGCGACACGGCGTATACAGATGTTCACTCAGCCGCAATTCGAATAGGGTCAGATCGTGGCAATGGAGCAGGGTTTTTCGCGTCAGCGGCAAAAGGAGCGCACCCGTGAGGCGATCCTTGCCGCGGCCCTCGAGTTGAGCCTCGAACATGGTTTTGCTCAAATCAGTCTCCGCCATGTGGCCCGCCAGGCCGGCATCGTGCCCACCGCGTTTTATCGGCATTTCGCGTCGATGGAGGAACTTGGCCTCGCGCTCGTCGAGCAGTCGTTTGCCACGTTGCGCCAGATGATCCGTGACTCTCAACGTGATCCGCACGTTTTTGCCAACATCATCGATGCCTCCGCCGACATCCTGGTCCGCGTCGTCAAAGAAAATCGCGAGCACTTCGCTTTCATTGCGCGCGAACGCTTTGGCGGTCAAGGCCTCGTACGACTGGCCATCCGCCATGAACTCGACCTCTTTGTCAGCGAATTGGCCATCGTGTTGGCCCGCCTGCCCAATATCGAGAACTGGTCGAGCGACGATGTGCACATGGTCTCGGGACTCTTTGTGCGCAACATGGTCTCGAACGCCGAGCAGGTCGTCGAAATGCCGGCGAACCGGCCCGATCTTGAACAACAAATCAAGAACGGGGCGCGCCGCCAGATGCGGCTAATCGTCATCGGCTTCAAGGATTGGCAATCGGACGCGCCGCAGTGAACTGACATAGGGTTGGTGCGTGGCCGACAGCATCGAAGCGCAGGCCACGCGCGCCGACTTCGAGCCCGACCCCAGACGCTGGAAGATTCTTTCGGTTCTGCTGGTGACAATCTTCATGTCGCTGGTCGGTGTCAGCATCGTCAACGTTGCTTTGCCCTCCATCCAGCTGGGTGTGCACGCGACCCAGTCGCAGATCCAGTGGGTCCTGTCGGGGTATGCCCTGACCTTCGGTGTGGTGCTGGTCGCCTCCGGCCGGGCAGGCGACCTCTACGGACGCGGCGCACTGTTCATCGCCGGTGTCGCGGTTTTCACCTTGTCATCGGTTGCAGCCGGGTTGGCGCCCGATGCGAATACCCTCAACGGTGCCCGCCTCATACAGGGACTTGGTTCGGGGCTGATGGGCCCGCAAGCCCTCGGCATGATTCAGCAATACTTCCGCGGGAGCGAACGCGGCAAGGCCTTCGGGCTTTTCGGCAGCACCGTCGGCATTTCTGTAGCGGCCGGACCGATTTTGGGCGGTCTGCTCATACAGGCCGGTGGTGTCGAGCACGGCTGGCGGTGGACGTTCTTCGTCAACGTGCCGGTCGGCGTCTTGGGTATCATTTTGGCGTGTTTGTGGTTCCCCAGACCACTGCTTGCTGTTCGTGCTGCGCGGCCTCGTGCCGTCCACGGTGCTCCGCGGCAACCACGCAATCTGGATGTCATCGGTGCCCTGCTGATCGGGTTTGCAGTGTTGGCAGTGCTCCTGCCCTTCACACAACGCCATGCGAGCCCATTCATGTGGCTGCTCCTACCCTTGGCGGCCGCTCTGGTCTGGGCATGGGTGGTCTGGGAACGTGCGTACCTCCGGCGCGGCAACAGCCCGATGGTCGACCTGGCCATCTTCAAAACCGAAAGCTTTTCCAACGGCACCCTGCTGATCACCCTCTATTTCCTCGGCGTCACGAGCGTATGGGTGCTGGTGGCGCTCTACATGCAGGACGGCTTGGGTCGCACCGCGCTCGAAAGCGGCATGGTCGGCCTCCCCAGTGCGTTGATGGCGGCGGTCGCGGCAAACTGGGGTGGTCGCGGAGTCATGCGTTATGGCCGCAAGGTCGTCATCGGCGGCATGATCTCGGTGCTGGTCGGTCTCGCCTTGAGCATTGTCGTAGTCCAGTTGCGCGCCGCATACGGTGTGAGTGAATGGTGGCTTCTGTTCACCCTTGCCTTCATCGGCACCGGCCAGGGCGCGGTGATCAGTCCCAACCAGACGCTGACCTTGGAAGAGGTCCCCTTGCGGTATGCCGGTAGTTCGGGCGGCATCATGCAGACCGGTCAGCGCATCGGTACCTCAATCGGCATCACCGTGATCAGCACGATTGCCTTCGCGGTGCTCGCCCGCTCCAACTGGACGCAGGCGGCCACCGTCGGGTTTGCAGCCATCGCCGCCATCGTCGTACTCGCGCTGGCGGTGGCCATTCACGACCTGCACTCTCGCCAGCCACCAGAACCGCGAGTGGCGCAAAATTGACGCCGAGTGGCGCAAAATCAGCCGAAATCGCAAGCGAATTGCCCGTTTTTGCGCCACTCGAGGAGCTGTTATGCAGGGTTGGCGTCAGCGGGACGACCGGTGAAGGACACCATGGCGCCTGCCTCGCGCCAGCCGAGCCTTCGATACAGGGGCTGCCCATCTGCTGAGGCCGCAAGCAGACCGTGCCGCGCGCCTCGTTCATACGCCGACGAGGTCAAAGCCGCCATTAGAGCGCTGCCGTGACCTTGACGGCGAAATCGGGGCATCGTCTCGACACGGTCGAAGATCGCGTCATACCCGACGACGGCGACGCTGCCCACCGCAGCGAGCTGGCCGTCAACGAGGAGTCTTGCGTCGGCCCTGGTGCCATCGCTTTCGATGAGCACCCCGCCGCTTTGCACAGTGGGTTTGAGGACGCAGTCCATCAGCATCTCGTCGAGGGTAGCCTCGTCAAGCCACGCTGCCGACTGTCGATAACTGCTGACATCGGGCGCTATGACGGTGAGCCAGACTTCGGTATCGCCTTCGATACGCGCCGCTAGGTTGGCGAAACGGCCTTCGTCGGGCGCGGCGATCACAATTTCGCGGCGGCGAGAAACATCATTGACGCGAACCAGCCAGGTGTCGTCTTCGCTTACTATCGGCAGGCCGCGCGAGATGGCCCATCCCGATGCCCAACGCCATACGAGGTCATCAAGGGTGGAGACGGGCACCTCGACAGCATAGAGGTGAATCTGACTCGACTGTTTGCCGTTGCCCGCTTCGCCCGGCCCGCCGTTGGAAATACGGCTGTAGCGGCAAACCGTTCGCGTGTCTTTTACTGGACCGGAACAGCAACGCCGTCGCTGGGCCGCACAGACCTGTCCGGCTGAGACGTTTACGTGCCCGTCCTAGAACGCCTTCTTGAACTGCTGCTCGTTAGGTCCTGCCTTGGTCTGTGTCTCCGGCTCGCTCGAATTCGTTTTCGTTGCCGTTCGACTTGACTCCGGCGTGCTCGGGCCCAACACCGAATCGATGGCCGGATTCGTCCGTCGGGTGCACATGCCGCGCTCACCACCGATCGTCTATTGGCTGTCGCAACCTAGGGTGAGGACATGAGCACTCCGGTCACCGTGTCGATTTCGCGGCACGTCAACCTCGACCAGACCGGCCAGGCGTTGGTCTGGCTGCGACCGGTTGCTGAGTTGGCCGAAGGCCGGTTCGGCGAGCCGTCGAGTGTTGACGTGCAGGTTCTGCGTACGCCGCTCGCCGCCCCGCCCCGCTGGAAGCAGATGTGCGCGATCTTCCTGGGGTTCTTCGCGTT
>JBBSRT010000144.1:0-4385 GCA_038242765.1 Propionibacteriales bacterium | reverse complement strand
GCCAGCACCGGCCGCTGCCGCCGGCCCCGATGCGGGTGGCGCCGAGCAGGTGCTTGTCGACGAGCTCGCCGCAGCCACCGACGTTGCGCGTGAGGCCATCAACCGGCTGGCCATTCACGACGCCCTCGGAGCGATCGAAGGTTTTATCTCCTCGATCAATGGCTACGTCACCGCCCAGGAGCCGTGGAAGGTCGCCAAGGACGATGCGGCGCGTGCCAAGCTCGGCACCATTCTCTACACGGCCGCCGAGGCATTGCGTGCCGTCGCGGTGCTCCACGCGCCGACCATGCCCAAGGCCGCCGCCAAACTGTGGGAAGCACTCGGTGCCGAACCAACGTTGGGTGACCTGTCCGAACAGGACATCGACCAGGTGGCTCGGTGGGGGCAGTTGCCGCCGGGGGCCAAACTCACGAAGGGTGCTGCACTCTTCCCGCGCATCATCGACGAGGAGTCCTGATGGCTTCGGGTCAGGGATACCCGCCTGCACCCGAACCGCTGCCGCATCCGGTCGTCGACAACCACTGTCACCTCGATTTCGAGCTCCGCGACCAAACTCAGCTGACCGTCCGCGAGGCGATCGATGCTGCAGCAGCCGTGGGTGTCAGCCGGATCGTGCAGGTCGGTTGCGACACCGAGAGTTCGCGATGGGCGGTGGCTGCTGCCGATGAGCACCCCGAACTCGTTGCTGCGGTCGCGCTGCATCCCAATGAGGTGCCGCTGCTGGGCGACGGTCTGGCCGCAGCGCTCGCCGAAATCGACTCACTCGCAGCGGCCGGACCGCACGTGCGGGCGATCGGCGAAACGGGTCTGGACTATTTTCGTACCGGCGCCGACGGCCATCGCACCCAACAGGAGTCGTTCGGGGCGCATATCGCCATGGCCAAACGCCACGACAAGACCCTTGTCATCCATGACCGCGACGCGCACTCCGACGTACTACGGATCCTCGACGAGTGCGGCACACCCGAACGCACCGTGATGCATTGCTTCTCCGGCGACGCCGCATTTGCTCGTGCTTGTCTCGACCGCGGGGCGTGGTTGTCGTTTTCGGGCACGGTGACATTCAAGAACGCCAACAACCTGCGCGAAGCGCTTGCGATCACGCCACGCGAAAAAATCTTGGTGGAGACCGATGCGCCTTTCCTCACGCCCTCGCCACATCGGGGCAAACATAATGCGTCCTATCTGATCCCTGTCACCGTGCGGTTTATGGCCGATTTTCTGGGAATTTCGCTCGACTTGTTGTGCCGCGACATCGAGGCGAACACCGACCGCGCATTCGGCGGATGTTGGTAAACGGTTTGCTCATTGCCACAAATTCCGTATTGTAGAGTGCGTTTGCTGTCGAACTTTCTGGAGTTTTGTGCTAAAACGTTTACCTTTCATGGCGCTCTACGCGGCCATCCTCATCGTTGTCGCCGGCGGCGCAACCGCCTACGGCGTCTTCAACAAGACCGTAGATCTCACGATCGACGGCAAGACACAGACCGTGCGCACGTTCGGTGACAGTGTCCAAGATGTGCTTGATTCAAAGCAGGTCAAGGTCGACTCAGAAGACATTGTGAGTCCCGCGGCCAGTGCATCGATCAGCGACGGCGTCGACATTCAGGTCAAATACGCTCGCCCGCTGGCGCTGTCCGTTGATGGGGTGACGACCGAGGAGGTCGTCCACGAGACGACGGTCGCCGACGCACTCGAAACCGCCGGCGTCGAACTCAAGGACGACGCCTATCTGTCGTCGGATCGGCAATCGAAGATTCCGCGTTCGGGTCTCGAGCTCGTCGTGAGCAATCCCAAGGTCATCAAGGTGAAAGCCGATGGGGACACCAAGAAGGTCCGTACCGCCTCGCCGACCGTGTCGGGCGTGTTGGAAGAAGCCGACGTCAAAGTTGACCACGACGACGAGATCAAGGCGAAGTCGAGCGACGACAAATCCAGTGATGCCAAAGCCGACGAGAAGTCAGGCAAAAACGAGGCAGGCAAGAGTGACTTGAGCCTCGACAAGTCGGCCGAAGCAGACAACGCTGACACAGCCAAGGACAAACCAGAGAAGACTGCCCCGAAGGGCGAATTGGCCGAGGACGATCTCGTCACCAAAAATATGAAGCTCAAGGTTGTGCGCGTCAAGACCGAGACCAAAGACGTGGACATCCCCGTCGCGTTCGATGTGGAAACTCGCAAAAATGATGACATGGACAAGGGCGACAAAAAGATCGTTCGCGCCGGCAAGAATGGCGTGAAACGCGAAAACGTCACGATTACGACCGCCGACGGCGACGTCCGCAAGCGCGACGTACACAAGTCGAAGGTGGTCCGCGAACCGGTCAACAAGATTGTAGAAATCGGTACCAAGGCTCCCAAACCTGCTAAACCCGCCGAATCTGCCGGTCCGGCAGCCGGTGTGTTCGACCGGCTCGCCCAATGTGAGTCCGGTGGCAACTGGCAGGCCAACACGGGCAACGGCTTCTATGGTGGTGTCCAGTTCAGTGCCCAAACCTGGCACTCGATGGGCGGCTCTGGTTTGCCCAGCGAGAACAGCCGCGCAGAGCAGATCAAACGAGCAACGGCGCTTCAACAGCAGTCCGGTTGGGGACAGTGGCCCGCGTGCAGCAAGAAACTCGGTTTGCGCTGACAAGTCCGAGGCTTCTTGGCGCTGTTGATGTGCGCCGATTGGCTGACACCTGTGGTGTGCGGCCGACCAAACAGCGTGGCCAAAACTTCGTCATCGACGCCAACACCGTACGGCGCATTGTGCGTACGTCCGGTGTTGGCGTTGACGATGTGGTCCTCGAAGTCGGCCCAGGCCTCGGGTCGCTGACACTCGGTCTGCTGGAGGTCGCCAAGCGTGTTGTCGCGATCGAGATTGACGAGGTGCTAGCGGCGGCGCTGCCGGCAACAATCAGCGAATTCGCACCCGACCAGTTTGACCGGCTCGCCGTGGTGCTCGGCGACGCGATGCGTCTCACAGAGGTTGACGGGCCGCCACCGACCGCGTTGGTGGCAAACCTTCCCTACAACGTCTCGGTGCCGGTGTTGCTGCACCTTTTTGAACTCCTGCCCAGCATCGAGACAGGGCTCGTCATGGTGCAGTCCGAGGTGGCGAATCGACTCGCAGCCGGTCCGGGATCGCGCATCTATGGCATACCGAGTGTCAAAGCCGCCTGGTATGCCGACGTACGCCTGACCGGCCGGATCGGCCGCAACGTGTTTTGGCCGGCCCCGAACGTGGACTCGGCTCTCATCGCATGGACCAGGCGGCCACCACCGGCGACGGACGCCAGCCGCGAACACGTATTTAACGTGGTCGACGCGGCGTTTGCGCAGCGGCGCAAAACCTTGCGTTCAGCGCTGTCGGGCATCGCGGGGTCGGCGATGGCAGCCGAAAGGGCTCTCACCGCCGCGGGTGTCTCGCCGCGGGCGAGGGGCGAATCGCTCACCGTCGAGGAGTTCGCGCGCGTTGCCCCATACATCGAAGAGTCTCCAGGCCGCTAGGTTGACTCAGGTGAACTCCGTGACGGTGCGCGTGCCGGCCAAGATCAATCTGTCCCTCGGGGTGGGCGCGACCGACGGCAACGGGTTCCACCGACTGGCGACCGTTTATCAAGCCGTCAGCATTTTTGATGAGGTGCGTGCGACGGCCGTCGATGATGACGAACTGAGTGTTACGGTGCATTTCGAACGCGACAGGGCGCGCGAAAGCGGCACCATCCCCACCGATGAGAACAACCTCGCGATCAAAGCCGCGCAACTCGTGCGCGAAGCGGCCGGCATCAGCGACGGTGCGGCGCTGGCCATCCGCAAGGTCATCCCCATCGCCGGCGGAATGGCCGGGGGCTCCGCCGACGCAGCCGGAGCGCTCGTGGCGTGCAACGAGTTGTGGTCCGCAGGGTTGTCGCGCGCCGAGCTCGACGGCTTGGCCGCGAAACTGGGCAGCGATGTGCCGTTCTTGCTGCACGGCGGGATCGCGATGGGCGGCGGCCGCGGCGAAGAGATCAGTCCCGTACTGGCCCGTGGCCGCTATCACTGGGTTTTCGCTATCGCCGCCGAGGGATTGTCGACCACTCAGGTCTATGCGCAATTCGATGAGCTCGCCGGCCCCGATGGGGTCGCCGAGCCTTCGGTGTCCGACGACTTGATGGGCGCACTTCGTGCCGGCGATGCCGCCAAGTTGGGAGCCGCCCTGAGCAACGATCTGACACGGGCATCGCTGTCATTGCGGCCCGAGCTCGCCGAAGTCATCGAGATGGGGCTCGAATGCGATGCATTGGGCGCACTGATCTCGGGTTCGGGCCCGACGGTGATGTTCTTGGCCGCCGACGAGGCATCATCGCTTGACATCGCGATGGCGTTGACCAGCTCACAGTTGTGCGCGGACGTCGTACAGG
>JBBSRT010000143.1:0-4391 GCA_038242765.1 Propionibacteriales bacterium | reverse complement strand
GCTCGAAATGCTCACACGTTGTCCACAGGCCCTGGCCGACGTACCTCTCGCATCGGCAAAACTCAATGAGACCGACGTTTGAGCCCCAAAATGACCGAAAAGAGGGCCGAAACGTAAGGCCCAGCGGGTTTGGGTCAGTGGGTGCTGGAAGCCTCTAGGGCAACCGTTGGCTGCACGTGGATTTCGGTCATCGGATCCGGCAGCACGTAGTTGTGCCGGGCGGTGAGCAATCCCAAAAGTGTCAATAACACGATGAGGGTCAATGTGCTGCCACCGAAGAGAACGAGTGCATCAAGTTTGGACATCGGTTCAGGGTCAACCCAGGTGACCGGCGTCTCAGCCGCGGCGGGACCGGCTGCCATCAATAGGGCGCCGAGCATTCCAACAACGATGACCGTCAAGCGCAAGGGAGTGTGCATGCTTCTATATTAGCCGCCCGTAACCTAGAGGCATGGCAGACCTGATCAACCGCATACCCATGCCCGAGGGCCAGAGCTTCGAGTGGTTCATCGCCCGGCCCGCCGCGATCATCGTGCTGATACTGCTGGGCGTCGTGGCCCGCTGGCTCTCCCACCGCGTAATCAATCGCTTCGCCAAGGGACTCCTGCGCGGCAATTCGACCAAGAGCACCAGGTCGGGGCGCTTCAACCAGGCGTTCGGCGACCGTCGGCCTGGCGCATCTGCGCGCCGCCAATTGCGTGCCGACACCATGGCGTCGCTCTTGAACAGCATCGCCACCACCCTCATCCTTGCCGTCGTGACGCTGATGGTCCTGGATCAGATCGGCCTGAACATCGCGCCGTTGCTGGCAAGCGCAGGCATTTTTGGCGTCGCCCTCGGCTTTGGTGCGCAAAGCCTCGTCAAGGATTACATCTCCGGTGTCTTTATGACGCTGGAAGACCAGTACGGGGTTGGTGACACGGTCGACCTCGGCGAAGCATCCGGAACGGTCGAAGCGGTCGGCCTTCGCGTCACCAGGATGCGTGATGTCAACGGCACCGTCTGGTATGTGCGCAACGGCGAAATAGTGCGCGTGGGCAACATGAGCCAAAACTGGGCACGGACAGTTCTAGACGTGCTGGTGCCCTACAACAGCGACTTCGCAGCGATTCAAGAAATGCTGCACACGCTGATCGTCGACATGTGGCAGGAAGAGGCTTACCACGCACTGATCCTGACCGAACCCGAAGTGTGGGGGATTCAGAGCTTCGAGCGCGAGGGGGTCCTCATTCGTTTGGCGCTCAAGACGGCTCCGTCGGAGCAGTGGGCCGTCGGACGCGAATTGCGCGAACGGATTCTCGTGTGCTTCGCCGCCGAGGGCATCGACATTCCTCACGTCAACTATTGGACCGCACCAGATTCACCGACCTTGGAGAAATCGTGACCGAGCAAACGCAATCACCGCAGACCTACTATGAAGCCATCGGCGGCCACGACACCATCAAGGCAATCGTCGACCGATTTTATGCCGGCGTCGCCACCGACGACATCCTCAAACCGATGTACCCCGAGGACGATCTGGGTCCGGCCGCGCACCGGTTCACCATGTTCCTCGAACAATATTGGGGCGGTCCGACCACGTATTCACAGCAGCGCGGCCATCCCCGGCTGCGGATGCGCCATGCGCCATACGCGGTCACTCCCCAGGCGCGTGACCGCTGGCTCCTGCACTTTCGCGCAGGACTGGACTCGGTGTCCTTGCCCGCCGAACTCGACGCCCAGTTCTGGACGTATGTCGTCAACGCGGGCGAGGCCATGATCAATACGCGTTGATCACGATGCGTTGAGCGCGGATTCGATCAGCGCGACAACGTCTCCCTCTTGTACAACGGTGCCCTCGACGGCGACCATACGGGTTACCACACCGCCGACTTCGGCATAGACCGGAATCTCCATCTTCATCGACTCGAGCATCGCCACGACGTCACCGGCGACAATCTCGTCACCGGCATGCACCACGTGTTTCCACACGTTGGCAACCATCTCTGCGCGCACCTCGAACATCAACCGCGTCCAGCCAACAACCGCAACGCATCGCTGAGGCGCCCGCGGGTTTCTTCTGCTTCGATGACGTCATCGATGATGCCGGCCTCGGCAGCCAGGTACGGGCGAGCAACGTTTTCGCGGTAGTCCGCGGCCAGCTCCGCACGTAGCGCCACCGGATCGGCGGCTTCCTTGAGCGCGCGGCGGTGCAGCAGTGATACCGCGCCGCCGGGACCCATCACCGCGATCTCCGAACCGGCCCATGCCCAGGTGAAGTCTGCGCCGAGCGACTTTGCGCCCATGGCGATGTAGGCGCCGCCATAAGCTTTGCGCACCACGACGGTCAGTTTGGGCGACTTGGCTTCGACGTACGCGCGAAGAAGTTTGGCGCCATGGGTAATGACGCCCCGCTTCTCCTCCACGGTGCCGGGCAGGAATCCGGGCACATCAACAAAAGTCAGGATCGGCAGCCCGAAACGGCCACAGAATTCGACGAAACGTGCCGCCTTGACCGAGGTCTTCGAATCGAGGATCCCGCCTCGGGCTTGCGGCTGACTCGCCACGATGCCAACAGCACGTCCGTCGATGCGGGCGAGCTGGGTCAGCGTACTTGTGCCGTGCGTCGGCATGAGTTCGAGGATCGGCGAGTCGTCGAGGATGCCAGCCAGCACGGCGTTCATGTCGAACACCGCACTGCTTGTGGCCGGGACGACCCGGGACAACGCATACTCGGCCACGGGGCTGGGCGATGCGGGTTCGGCGACGCGTTGGGCATCGTCGACCGACGACGGCACGAACGACAACAGCAGCCGTGCCGCATCGAAAGCCGCTGTTTCGGTGTCGACTTCGAGGTGGGCGACACCGCTCTCCTTGGTATGGAGCCTCGAGCCGCCGATATCGTCGGGGTGAGCGTCTTCGCCGGTGGCGGCCTTGACGATCTCGGGACCGGTCAGGAACATCTGACCTTGGCCCTTGACCATGATCGTCCAGTCGGTCAGTGCCGGCGAGTATGCCGCGGCGCCAGCGCACGGGCCCAGAATCAGCGAGATTTGTGGAACCTTGTGGCTTGCTTCGATGTTGAGCGCGAAGATGCCGCCACAGCCGTGGAGGGCGTCGATGCCGTCATGGATGCGTGCGCCACCCGAATCGTTGATGTAGACGATCGGGTATCCGCGATCGATTGCCAGGCGCTGTCCACGCATGACGTTTTCGGCAAAGACGGCCCCGATGGCACCACTGGCGATGGACGCGTCATGGCTGGCCACGACGACCGGCGAACCGTCGACCATGCCCCAACCGACGATCACTCCGCATCCGGTGCGCCGCGGGTCTTCGCCCTTGGGTCGGCGCATCGGTGAGATCTCGACGAATGAACCGGCATCGACGAACATTTCGGCACGCTCGAGAGCGGTGAACTCGCGGCCGCCGCGCGGCTCGACACGGTGCAGCCGTTCCTGACGCTTGTTCGCGAGGATCTGCCCGCTGGACAAGGTTTCGGTTTGCGCGTTCGTTGGCGTGGTGGTTTCCAGCTGCGTCACAAGGACTCCTAAACATGAGGGTTCCCTCGCAATATACACGAGAGCTGAGGGAATCCTCACATTTCGGTTAAGTCAGCGGCAGTAGTATGCAGGGGATCGCGCTATACCGGCTGCATACGATACCTTGCTAAGCAAACGCTTAGGCCGCTTTGAGCGGCGCCAACGACAAAGGAGACGACCGTGACTGACAAGCGAATTGCCGTAGTGACCGGGGCCGCACGCGGCATTGGTGCCGCCGTTGCCAAAAGGCTCGCCGCCGACCGCAATGCCGTCGTGGTCCTCGATCTTGATGCCGGTGCATGCGCAACGGTTGTCGATGCCATTACGTCCGCAGGCGGAGAAGCGATCGCTGTCGGAGCCGACGTTTCGGACGAGCATGCCGTACGGGCCGCTTTCGAACAGATCCTCCGTGAGCTCGGTGCGCCCACGATTTTGGTCAACAATGCCGGCATCATTCGCGACAACCTGTTATTCAAGATGACCGTCGCCGACTGGGACGCGGTAATGAATGTGCATCTACGCGGCGCCTTCCTCATGTCCAAAGCCGCCCAAAAATATATGACTGAAGCAAAGTTCGGTCGTATCGTCAACCTCTCCAGCACCTCCGCGCTGGGCAACCGCGGGCAGGCCAACTACTCGGCCGCCAAAGCCGGCATGCAGGGGTTCACCAAAACGTTGGCGATCGAGCTCGGCAAATACGGCATCACCGCCAATGCGATCGCCCCCGGGTTCATCGAGACCGAAATGACACAGGCAACCGCCGAGCGCATCGGGGTGCCCTTCGAGGACTTCAAGACCGAGGTCGTCAAGACCATCCCGGTCGCGCGCACCGGCAAACCTGAGGACATCGCGCACACGGTGGCGTTCTTC
>JBBSRT010000142.1:0-4430 GCA_038242765.1 Propionibacteriales bacterium | reverse complement strand
GCCCGTTGCCACACCGCCCCCACCTGGTACACCACGCCCAGCGCCGGCGCCGCTCACCCCCCCCCCCCGACAGCCGGGGTATCCGCGACTCCCCCACTAACGAGCGCCGACACCGATTGGTCACGCTCTACGGACCCGGCCTTGATCGGGCAACGGCCACACCGTTTTTAGCGCTCGAGCCTCAGGTGCGGTATGAATGGACTATGACCGTACTTCGCGCAGTAGCCCGTCCGATGCTTGCCTCGATGTTCGTGGTTGGCGGCATTAATTCGCTCCGCAACGCGTCTGCCATGGCGCCAAAGGTGCAACCGTTCGCCGATTCGGTCGAACCGTTGCTCAACAAAGCCGTTCCCGCGATGCCCACCGATGCAGCCAATCTTGTCCGCATCAACGGTGGAATCCACCTCGTTGCGGGCACCGCACTGGCCACCGGACATTTTCCGCGACTCGCCGCGCTCGTGCTTGCGGCTACGTTGGCGCCCACGACCGCGGTGGGCCACCAGTATTGGAACGAGACCGACGAAGGCACCAAGCAGAATCAGAAGGTTCATTTTTTCAAGAACCTCTCGATGATGGGCGGCCTTCTGATGGCAAGCCTTGACCCCGATCCCGGCAAGAAAATTCTGCCGCGTCGCATCAAAGACCGGGCCGCCGAGGCGATTGATGACATCCGCAGTTAGCGGACGCTAGGGTTGCAGCGATGACTGCACCCCAGGCGTGGCGTGCGCCGCACCGGCAAACGCCTGTCGATAGCTCCATCGAATTGCCGGGGTCAAAATCACTGACCAACCGCGCCCTGATCCTCGCGGCCCTGGCCGACGGGCCGTCGATCCTTGTCGGAGCGCTGGATTCACGAGACACCCGCCTCATGGCCGACGCGCTGACTGCGCTGGGTGCCTCAATCCACTGCGAGGCAAAGCAATGGATAGTCACGCCCAGCACCTTCGCCGCCGGCGGCGACATAGACGTCGATTGCGGGCTCGCCGGTACGGTGATGCGCTTTGTGCCGCCTGTGGCCGTCTTGTCGAACGCCAACGTCACGTTCGACGGCGACCCGCACGCACGACTCCGCCCCATGTCCACGATCATCTCGGCACTGCGCGCTCTAGGCGCCGACATCGACGACGGCTCCCGTGGCGTATTGCCATTCACGCTTCACGGTACCGGTGACCTAGTCGGCGGCCCGGTCGAAGTCGACGCCTCCGGTTCGAGTCAATTCGTCTCCGCCCTGCTGCTTGCCGGTGCCAGATATAGAGCAGGTGTCGACATCCGGCACATCGGCGCAACACTCCCCTCGATGCCGCACATCGACATGACGGTTTCGCAATTGCGCGTCCGCGGGGTCAACGTCGACGACTCGAGTCCCCACCGGTGGATCGTTGACCCCGGGCCTATCAAGGCCGTCGATCAGGAAATCGAATCCGATCTTTCCAATGCGGGTCCATTCATCGCCGCGGCACTTGTGACCGGCGGTACGGTCGTCATCGGAAACTGGCCCGTTCACACCGACCAGGCCGGCGCACAATGGGAGAGGATCGCGCGCTCCTTCGGGGCAGCAGTTTCGCGGCGCGGCACCGACATGGTGTTCAGCGCGGGTACATCGCTGCGCGGTGTCGATCTCGACCTCCATGACGTGGGCGAACTGACGCCGGTCATCGCCGCCGTCGCCGCCTTCGCTGATCGCGCCTCGAACCTCACTGGCATTGCGCACCTTCGCGGCCACGAAACCGATCGCCTCGCAGCGCTGGCAGCGCAGATGAACGTCCTCGGCGGCCATGTCACCGAAACCGACGACGGTCTGACCATCGTCCCCGCGCCGTTGCACAGCGGACTGTTCTGCACCTATGACGACCACCGAATGGCCCACGCCGGTGCCGTCCTGGGCTTGCGCATCAACGGCCTGTCGGTCGAGAACATCGACACAACTGCCAAGACGTTTCCCGGCTTTGCTTCGGTATGGGAGAACTTCATCGCATGAGGCACGACGACGATGATCATGCACAGTTCGAGCGCCCACGCCGCCATACAAGGCCACGTACCAAAGACCGGCCTAATTATGAGAACGCTGCCGTCGCACGGGTCATCACGATCGACCGCGGACGCTACACCGTTTTGCTCGACGATACCGACGGTGAACGCTTGGTGACCACGATGAAGTCACGCTCGCTGGGCCGCAAAGCCGTCGTGGTCGGCGACGAAGTGCGCGTCGTTGGTGACCTTTCGGGCAAGGACGACACGCTTGCCCGCATCGCCCAGGTCGAACCGAGACGCACCGTGTTGCGGCGCACCGCCGACGACGACGATCCGATCGAACGCGTCATCGTGGCCAACGCCGATCAGCTCGTCATTGTGGCCGCACTCGCCGACCCTCCCCCGCGCCCCAGGTTGATCGACCGTTGCCTGGTGGCCGCCTTCGATGCTGGCCTCAAACCCGTTGTTTGCCTGACGAAGGCAGATCTGGCCGACGCAGCTCCGCTGGTCAAAGAGCTCGAACCGCTCGATGTCGAGATCATCGTCACCGAACGTGGCGGTGACCTTCAGGTCGTCCGCGACGCGTTGCAGAGCCGCACCAGCGTCCTCGTCGGCCACAGTGGTGTCGGCAAATCGACGCTTGTCAACGCGCTGGTGCCCGATGCCGACCGCAGCACCAGCCACGTCAATGCGGTGACGGGGCGAGGCCGACATACGTCAACGTCGGCAATTGTGTTGCAACTGCCGTTCGGCGGCTGGATCGTCGACACACCAGGCATCCGCTCGTTCGGGCTGGCCCATGTCGACGTCGATCACGTCATCGGAGCCTTCCCTGATCTCGACGAGGCCAGCGAAAGCTGCCCTCGCGGTTGCACCCACGAGGCAAGCGAACCCGAATGCGCGCTCGATGGAGCGGTCGCCACCGGTGAGGTCGAAGCAGCACGTGTCGATTCGTTTCGCCGACTCATCGCCAGCCGCCACTTACCGCACGGCTGAGCCCGTACCCTAAGGGTCATGTCCCACTCGTATAACGACGATCTGCGCCTTGCCCATGTCCTTGCCGACAATGCGGACTCACTCGCGATGGACAAATTCGGATCTCTGGACCTGAAGGTGTCCACCAAACCCGATCTGACCCTTGTCTCCGAGGCCGATCATGCGGTCGAGGAAGTCATCCGTCGGACTCTCAAATCTGCTCGTACCCGGGACATGATCCTGGGCGAGGAGCACGGCGAGGAAGACGGATCTGTCGGGGCGAGCAGCCGGCGCTGGATCATCGATCCGATCGACGGCACCAACAACTTTGTTCGAGGTGTGCCCGTATGGGCCACCCTCATCGCACTAGAAGATGAGGGCGAAATCGTCGCCGCCTGCGTTTCGGCGCCGGCCCTGGGCCGGCGCTGGTGGGCAGCCAAGGGCGGTGGCGCATTCACGGGCAAGACACTCATGCACGCCCGGCCCATCAGCGTTTCGACGGTCTCCGACATCTCCCACGCTTCGCTGTCCTACAGCTCGCTGATCGGCTGGGAAGAGGTGGGCAAACTGGACCGGTTCATCGCCTTGACGCGCCGTTGCTGGCGAAGCCGGGCCTACGGCGATTTCTGGTCATACATGCTGTTGGCAGAAGGGGCCGTGGACATCGCGGCCGAACCGTCTCTCAATGTCTGGGACATGGCAGCGGTCGACATCATCGTCCGCGAAGCTGGTGGATCCGTCACAAGTCTGGCTGGCAAGAGCGGGCCGTGGGGCGGCAATGCGTTGGCCACGAACACGCGCCTTCATGACAGTGCCATGGCGTTCTTGGGGCATTTCCCCGAATCCGATTCCGGCGAAGAAGGACCGGCCTCCAACGTGCACCAACTCCAAAACCGCCGCGACCAGCGCGAAGAACCGTCCGACTGAGCGCACGCTCTCCTCATTGGAGCCGAATCGCGTTACGCTCAAGGTCAATCCGAGCCAAGGAGGCCATCGTGCGGGTCAAGGACATTTTGTCATCCAAAGGCAGCGATGCCATTTTCAGCATTCGCCCCGACGCGACCGTTCAGGAACTTCTCGACCAACTTGCCGACAACAACGTCGGTGCTCTGGTGGTCAGTGAAGACGGAGAAACCCTCATCGGCATCGTGTCTGAGCGCGACATCGTACGCAAACTGCGGATCTATGAAAACGCTCGCGACGCCAAGGTGTCAAGCATCATGACCGTCGACGTGCGCACGTGCAGCTTTGAGGACTCATTCAGCGACCTGCTGACCATCATGACCGAAGATCGGATCCGTCACATCCCCGTGATCGAAGACTCCAAACTGGTCGGAGTCTTAAGCATCGGCGATGCGGTCAAATATCGTATGCAGCAACTCGAATTCGAGCGCGACCAACTCAACAACTACGTCGCTGGTGGTTAGACCGCACCGCATTTCGATCCCCGACCGCGAATTGAGTTGGCGGTTTTCGCGTTCATC
>JBBSRT010000141.1:0-4503 GCA_038242765.1 Propionibacteriales bacterium | reverse complement strand
GCCACGAACAGCAGCGCGAGGTAGGCGTTGGACCAGTGGAACAACCTCATCGGTTTGATGACCGACAACGCTTCGGTGCCGCGCGAACGCCGGTTGAGACCGTGGGCTTCGCGCAAGAACACGACGCCGAGGACGACCGCTGCAGCCGGGTAGAACCAGCCCGTCGGGGTGATGGGCCACAGCAGCAGCGAGGTGGCGACCATGACGTAGGAGTAGATGACAATCTGCTTGCTGACAGTCGCCGACGGCGCCACCGAGGGAAGCATCGGCACACTCGCGTTGGCGTAGTCCTCGCGATAACGCATCGCCAACGACCAGAAGTGCGGTGGCGTCCAGAAGAACACGACCAGGAACAGCACGACCGGCGCCCATGCCAGGGACCCCGTCACCGCGGTCCAGCCGATGAGAGCCGGGAAACAACCCGCCGCTCCACCCCACACGATGTTTTGCGACGTGCGCCGTTTGAGAATTATCGTGTAGCCCACGACATAAAACACGTTGGCCGCCAATGCCAACCCCGAGGACAACCAGTTGACGTAAAAACCAAGCCACAGTGTCGAGATAACACCGAGGGCGAGACCGAAGATGAGCGCCGCCCGCGGGGAGACTGTATGACGCGCAAGGGGCCGGCGTGCGGTACGGCGCATCAATTGATCGATGTCTGCATCGACAACACAGTTCAGCGAGTTGGCGCTGCCGGCTGACAACGCGCCACCAAAAACGGTCGCTGCGACGAGCCACAGGCCTGGTACGCCCTGTGCAGCCAAGAACATCACCGGCACCGTGGTCAACAGCAACAGTTCGATGATTCGCGGCTTGGTCAGGGCAACATAGGCACCCATGACATCGCGCAGTCCAGCGGGAGGATTGCCGTTGCGAGGCGAAGGGTACTCGTGTGCAGTCACGGGCGATGTGGGGTCAACGGCGGTCACATGAGCCATTCTACGGCCCCACTAGTAGGCTCGGACTCAGGCATGCAGTACGCCTCGAAATGGAGTTCTAACCGACGAGCAGGAGCATAGACGGTATGACCGACAACAAGCCGCTGGAGTGGAACGAACTCGACGAACAGGCTGTCAACACCGCCCGCCTGCTTGCCGCAGATGCCGTCGAAAAGGTGGGCAACGGCCATCCGGGTACCGCGATGAGCCTTGCGCCCGCGGCGTATCTGATCTACCAAAAGCTGATGCGCCACAACCCGGCCGACCCGCATTGGATGGCTCGCGACCGCTTCGTGCTGTCGTGCGGCCATACGAGCCTGACGCAATACATCCAACTCCATTTGGCCGGTTACGACCTGAGTATTGATGACCTGAAGTCGTTGCGGACGTGGGGCAGCAAGACCCCCGGCCATCCCGAATACAGTCATACCGAAGGCGTTGAGGTCACGACCGGCCCGCTGGGCCAAGGCGTCGGCAATGCGGTTGGCATGGCAATGGCAGCGCGGCGCGTGCGCGGCATGCTCACCCCAGATGCGGCCACCGGACAGGGCCTCTTTGATCACCACGTCTACGTGATTGCCTCTGATGGCGACATGCAAGAGGGTGTCTCAGCTGAGTCATCGTCACTGGCCGGTCATCAAAAACTCGGCAATCTGACGGTCTTGTATGACGACAACAACATCTCCATCGAGGACAACACCGATGTGGCGTTCAGTGAAGACGTGGCCGCGCGCTACGAGGCCTATGGCTGGCACGTGCAGACCGTTGACTGGACGAACGGCGGCACGGGCTACGCCGAAGACATCCACGCCCTGTATGACGCTTTCATGGAAGCTGAATCTGTCACCGACAAGCCCAGCTTCATCAAGTTGCAAAGCATCATCGCCTGGCCTGCCCCGACCGCTCAAAACACCGGTGCTTCACATGGGTCAGCTCTTGGAGCCGACGAAATTGCCGCCACCAAGAAGTTGATGGGTTTCGATCCCGAGAAGACCTTTGCGGTCACCGACCAGGTCATTGAGCACACCCGCGGTGCCCGCAAGCGCGGCGGCGAGCTGCAGGAAGCATGGCTCAAGGATTTTGAGGCTTGGAGCGAAGCCGCACCCGAACAAAGCGCCTTGCTGCGGCGTCTCTCGGCACGCGAACTTCCCGACGGTTGGGACAGCGGCCTCCCGTCATATGAACCCGACGAAAAGGGTGTTGCGACCCGTGCCGCATCGGGTGCCTTCCTGACCGCCGCGGCATCGGTCCTTCCGGAGTTGTGGGGTGGTTCGGCTGACCTTGCCGGCTCGAACAACACCACACCCAAGGGACAGCCGTCGTTCCTGCCGCCGGAATATTCGACCAAGATGTTCCAAGGCGACTGGTATGGACGGGTGCTGCACTTCGGCATCCGTGAGCACGCGATGGGCGCGGTCCTCAACGGCATCTCGCTCAACGGTCTGACGCGGCCCTATGGCGGCACGTTCCTGATCTTCAGCGACTACATGCGTCCCGCGGTGCGGTTGGCGGCCCTGCAGGAGCTGCCGGTGACCTATGTATGGACTCATGACTCGATCGGTCTCGGCGAAGACGGACCCACCCACCAGCCGGTCGAACAGCTCGCGGCGCTGCGAGCCATTCCGGGACTGGACGTGATCCGGCCTGCCGACGCCAACGAGACCATCGCTGCTTGGCGCACCGTCATGGGGATCACTAGCCGGCCGACCGCGCTGGCATTGAGCAGGCAAAACTTGCCCACCTTCGCACGCGGAACGGATGGATTCGCCTCCGCTGACTTGGTCGCCAAGGGAGCCTACACGCTGATTGACGCAGATGGCGTACCCGACGTCGTGCTCATCGCAACCGGTTCCGAGGTGCAACTCGCGGTGCAAGCGCGTGCTGCGCTGGCCACCGAGGGGGTACAGGCGCGCGTCGTGTCAATGCCTTGCCGTGAATGGTTCGAACAGCAGGATTCAAGCTACCGAGACGAAGTCATCCCGCCGCACGTGCGTGCACGGGTCAGCGTTGAAGCCGGCGTGAGCCTGGGTTGGCGGGACGTTGTCGGTGATGCCGGCCGCACAATTAGCCTTGAGCACTACGGCGCCTCGGCAGACTTCGCAAAACTGTTCGACGCGTTCGGCATCACCGCCGACGCCATCGTCGAAGCTGCCAAGGAATCGATCGCGGCGGCGGACTCAATCGGCGGCGGACCCGTCGCCTTCCATGCACGCCCAGCCGGGCCGTTCGGGCCCGGCACCAATCCGCAAGCACCCTCCCCCTCAAAGGAGCACAAATGAATAACCGTCTCCAAGCCCTCGCCGATGCCGGTGTCTCGATCTGGCTCGATGATCTTTCGCGCGAACGCATCGCCAGCGGCAACCTTGCCGAGTTGATCCAGGACAGCGGCGTTGTCGGCGTGACCACCAATCCGACAATCTTCGCGAAGGCGCTGTCCGATGGTGACCGCTATGCCGATCAGGTGACTGCACTCAAAGCCGCCGGCACCGAGGTCGATGATGCAGTGTTCGAGTTGACCACCACCGATGTGCAGCAAGCCTGCGATGTTTTCATGCCGGTGTACAAATCGACCGGAGGCGTCGACGGGCGGGTATCGATCGAAGTTGATCCGGGCGCAGCCCACGACACCGACCACACCAATGTTATGGCGGCCAAACTGTGGGAAGCAGTCGACCGTCCCAACCTGTTCGTCAAGATCCCGGCCACGCAGGCCGGACTGCCGGCAATCGCGGCGTCGATCTCCGAGGGCATCAGCATCAATGTGACCTTGATTTTCTCCCTCGAGCGTTATCGCGGGGTCATGGACGCCTATCTCTACGGTCTCGAACAAGCCGCTGCCGAAGGACGCGACCTGAGCACCATCGCCTCGGTGGCATCCTTCTTCGTCAGTCGTGTTGACAGCGAGGTCGACAAACAGCTCGAGGCCGCCAACAACGACAACACCGAACTACGCGGCAAGGCTGGCATTGCGAATGCCAGGCTTGCATACGAGGAATACGAGAAGGTCTTCAATGGTGACCGCTTTGCCGCACTCGCCGCCAAGGGCGCAAACCGCCAGCGACCGCTGTGGGCCTCGACCGGAGTGAAGAACCCCGACTATCCCGACACCATGTATGTCACCGAACTGGTCGCACCCAACATTGTCAACACGATGCCTGAGAAGACGCTCCACGCTGTTGCCGACCACGGCGAAATTCACGGCGACACCGTCAGCGGCACGTATGACGACGCACGGGCGACGCTTGAGGCGCTCGCCGCGGCCGGAATCTCCTACGACCAGGTTGTCGATCTGCTCGAAACCGAAGGCCTCGAAAAGTTCGATAAGTCGTGGGATGAACTACGCGACACCGTACGAGACGAGCTGGACAAGGCCTGACCGATGGCTCAACTGGTGATTTCGACTCCGTCGGCGCACACCTTCGAGCATGCCCTCGACGAGGCTATATCGGCCAGGGTCGCCTCTCGTCTTGTTGATCATGACGCCGGCCTGTGGGGGCCCGAAGCTGAGCCTGAAGCAAGCAAGCGGCTGGCGTGGACTCATCTGCATGAGTCATCACGGCCG
>JBBSRT010000140.1:0-4529 GCA_038242765.1 Propionibacteriales bacterium | reverse complement strand
CGCTGTGGGACATCCTGCTGCCGTTTTCTGATTATGCTTTCAACAAGGCCCACTCGGCGGCCTACGGTGTCGTCTCCTACTGGACTGCCTATCTCAAAGCCAACTATCCGGCCGAATACATGGCCGCGCTGCTCACCAGCGTCAAGGGCGACAAGGACAAGTCGGCGATCTACCTCAACGAATGTCGTCGCCTGGGCATTTCGGTGCTTCCGCCCGACGTCAACGATTCCGAATCCAACTTCACCAGCGTCGGCCAAGACATCCGATTCGGTCTGTCGGCGGTGCGTAATGTGGGCGAAAATGTTGTCGCGGGCATCGTCGAAGGCCGCACGGGCGACGGTCGCTACACCGACTTTGCCGACTTCATGGACAAGGTGCCGCCCGTCGTTTGCAACAAGCGGGTCCTGGAATCCCTCATCAAAGCCGGAGCCTTTGACTCCCTCGGCCATGACCGACGCGCCTTGTTCACGATCAGTGAGGACGCCGTCGACCAATATGTCGACCTGAAGAAAAACGAGGCGATCGGCCAAGACTCACTGTTCGGTGGCCTCGACGAAGAATATTCTGGTATGACGCTCAAGGTGCCCGACATGCCCGAATGGGACAAGGCACTCAAACTGAGTTTCGAACGTCAAATGCTCGGACTTTACGTCTCGGATCACCCACTGCGGGGCATGGAACACATCATCGCCGCCGCGAGCGACTGCACGATCGGCGAACTCATTGGCGATGCCCACCGCGAAGACGGTTCCCGCATCAAGATCGCCGGCCTGATCACCGGCGTGCAACGCAAAATGACCAAAAAAGGCGACACCTGGGCCATCATCAGCCTTGAAGACCTTGAGGGCACCGTCGAAACCATGATCTATCCGTCAGCTTACAAACTCGCGTTGCCGGTGCTCGTCGAAGACAGCATCGTGATCGTCGAGGGCCGTGTACGGCGCAACGACGACGGTGTCGGACTCGTCGGCATGGGTGTCAGCCTGCCCAGACAAAACGCCGACGGTAGCAGCCAGCCCGTGGTCGTCTCCATGCTCGTGTCGCGGTGCACCCACGATGTGGTGGCCCAG
The DNA here is from genome assembly GCA_038242765.1 of Propionibacteriales bacterium. Lineage (GTDB taxonomy): Bacteria > Actinomycetota > Actinomycetes > Propionibacteriales > Nocardioidaceae > JBBSRT01. The sequence goes on along the minus strand of JBBSRT010000140.1, from coordinate 3,459 downwards.
CTCAAACAGGTGTTGTCGACGCACCCGGGCATGGCCGAGGTGCACATGCGCCTCGTCGGCCCGGGCACTTCACGGCTCATGCGACTGGCCCCAAAACTGCGGGTCTCACCGAGCTCTTCACTGATGGCCGACCTCAAAGCGTTGCTCGGACCGAATTGCCTGTCGTGACCACGCCGAGTCAGGGTGCGGCGCCGCTCATGACGTGGACACGGCTGTGGCGCCCATCGGCGGCGATGCTGATTGCCGGTGCGTTGGCCGGAGCGGTGTGGGATGCGCTTGCCAAGCCGGCACTCTATGAGGTGACTGAGAACGGCACTGTCCTCACCGAAAAGGCCTCAACCGCGATTTTTGCCGCCGTAGCGGTCTTCGTGCTCATCGGGGTTGCAGTGTCATTCGTATGGGGTTGGCTCGTCGGCGGCTGGGCACCGGCACTGGGCTGGCCTGTAGTTGCGGTGGCGATCGTCGTCGCCTTCGTGGCGGCCGTGCTCGCCTGGCGAGTCGGCGTGTGGTTGGGACCACCCGACCTGTCAACGGTCGATGGCCGCAAGCTCGGCGACACGGTACCGATGCCGCTGTCAATCGATTCGCTTGCACCGTTTTTGGTGTGGCCCATCGCCGCGGTCGCAGCCCTCCTCGCCCGCGTCTACATGTCCTCGCCCGACTAACCCCACCGCCGAGGAGGCTCGACACGCCCGCCGAGGAGGCTCGACACGCCCGCCGAGGAGGCCGTTAGCGCGTGATTGCCGCGACCACCGCACCGCAGAGTGCGACGAAATCCGCAGGCGCCAGTTCGATGTCGAAACCACGTCGTCCGCCCGAAACATAAACGCTCTCCCAGCGACCGGCACTCTGATCGACCACCGTCCGATGCGCCCGCTTTTGCCCCAGCGGCGATATGCCGCCCACGACATAACCGGTCCCGCGTTCGGCTGTGGCAGCGTCGGCCATACGGGCTCGTTTGCCACCCAACGCTGCGGCGACCGCTTTCAGATCGAGCTGTGAATCCACCGCCGCGACCGCCACACAAAGCTCACCATCGACTGCGACCATCAGGGTCTTGAAGACCCGCCCGGGGTCGACAGCCAAAGCCGCCGCGGCTTCGAGTCCGTATGACGCCGCACGCGAATCATGCACATAGGTATGCGACACGAACGCGATGCCCGCGCGCTTGAGTACGTCAGTCGCCGGCGTTCCCACAGAAGCCACCCCACCACGCTAGTCGCTGATCCGTAGAATAAGGCCGTGATCCGACGCATCGACCTCCGCACCACCACCACTGGCTACCGATCGGCGGTGCCGCGCGCCGATTTCGATGTCGAGCACGCGCTTGAAGTCGTGCGTCCCATCTGCGACGACGTCCGCGATCTGGGTGAAACAGCTGTCCTCGATTATGCCGAAAAGTTCGATGGCATCCGGCCGCAAACCCTCGCCGTGCCCAAACAGGCGCTCACCGACGCGCTCGATGACCTCGATCCCGACATCCGTGCCGGTCTCGAAGAGGCCATCGCCCGGCTGCGTCGCACCTGCGAGGCTGAACTCGAAACCGATGTTGCGACCACGCTGGCCAGCGGCGCCCACGTCGTACGCCGCATTGCGCCGATCGAACGTGTTGGCCTGTATGTTCCCGGCGGTCTCGCTCCGCTGTTGAGCAGCGTCCTCATGAATGCGGTGCCCGCCCAGGTGGCCGGCGTCTCCTCGATCGCGTTGACAAGCTCGCCGCAAACCGAATTCGGCGGTCTGCCGCACCCGTCGATCCTCGCGGCATGCGCACTGCTGGGCATCGACGAGGTATACGCCGCCGGCGGTGCCCAGGCGATCGCGATGTTTGCCTACGGTGCGGGCCAATGCCAACCCGTCGATTTGGTGACAGGCCCGGGCAACATCTATGTGGTGGCCGCAAAGCGCCTCCTCAAGGGACGGATCGGCATCGACTCCGAAGCCGGTCCGACCGAGATTGCGATCATCGCCGACGACACAGCCAATCCGGCGTTTGTTGCCGCCGACCTGATCAGCCAGGCCGAACATGATCCGCTTGCCGCCGCGGTGCTCATCACCGACAGCCCGGCCTTTGCCGATGAGGTCGACACTCAACTCTTTCGCCAGGTGGCAGCGGCAAAGCACGGCGAACGCATCCGCACCTCGCTGACCGCCGAACAGTCAGCGACCATCATCGTGACCGACATCGATCAGGGTGTCGACGTGGCCAACGCTTATGGCGCCGAACACCTCGAGATTCAGACCGTCGACGCCGCTGCAGTCGCTGCTCGCATACGCAATGCTGGCGCGATTTTCGTCGGAGCGTATGCGCCGGTCTCGCTCGGCGACTATTGCGCCGGCTCCAACCACGTGTTGCCCACCGGTGGTTCAGCGCGTCACTCTTCGGGTCTGTCGGTGCGAGCGTTTTGCAAAAACATGCAGGTTGTCAGTTATGACGAGGCAGCACTTGCTGATGTTGCCGCACACGTGGTGACGTTGGCCGAAGCCGAAAACCTGCCGTCGCACGGCGCCGCGGTCTCGGCGCGCATCGCAGCCACCGCCGAGCACGCCGGCTCGGCCGCATCTGCGGACACAGTGGCGGGGCAGTAATGGCGATACCCGACTGGGTCCCGCTGCGCGACGACCTGCGCGGATTCGAGCCCTATGGCGCACCACAACTGGGTGATGTCATCGCGCTTAACGTCAATGAAAACCCGTATGCTCCCAGCCCGGCGTTGGCCGACAAGATTGCCGACGCCGTCCGAGCCACGGCCACGACCCTCAACCGCTATCCGGACCGCGAAGCCACCGATTTGCGCGCTGCGCTGGCCAGTTATCTTGATTGCGGGCTCACCGGCGCCAACATCTGGGCTGCCAACGGCTCCAACGAGGTTATGCTCCACATCCTGCAGGCCTTCGGCGGCCCGGGACGCACCGTTGTCTCGTTCGCGCCGGGCTATTCGATGTATCCCGAATATGCCCGAGACACCCATACGAGGTTCGTCACCGCGATGCGTGAGGAAGACTTCACCGTCGACCGGCAGCGGGCACTCGCGCTGATCGAAGCCGAACGACCCGATGTCGTCTTGCTCACCTCTCCCAACAATCCGACCGGCACCGCGCTGTCGCTCGACACTCTCGAGGCAATCTGCCGCGCCGCGCCGGGTGTCGTCGTGGCCGATGAGGCGTATGCCGAATTTCGCCGCGAGGGCACTCCCAGCGCGCTGGAGTTGCTGCCCTCATACCGCAAACTGTTGGTGAGCCGCACCATGAGCAAAGCTTTTGCTTTTGCCGGTGGCCGGGTCGGCTATGTGGCTGCTGATCGGGCGATCATCGACGCTCTGCGCATCGTGCGGCTGCCCTACCACCTGTCGGCAGTCACCCAGGCCGTTGCGCTGACCGCTCTTCGCCACAGCGACGAACTGCTCGCCAAGGTTGCCGAAATTCGGGACACCCGCGATGAGCTGGTCGACTGGCTGCGCG
>JBBSRT010000139.1:0-4549 GCA_038242765.1 Propionibacteriales bacterium | reverse complement strand
CCGTACGGGGTGCATGCTCCGTGCGCGTGGTGGGCGTAGCTCAGTTGGTAGAGCCCCGGCTTGTGGTGCCGGTGGTCGCGGGTTCAAGTCCCGTCGTCCACCCCAGTATCCGCTGGGCCTTACGTTACGCAGGTTCGACACGGCGTGTCACCTGCCAAACGTAAGGCCCAGCGGATTTTTTTGTTCAGGACGTGGTGACCGGTACGACGTCGGGTGCACCCATCCGGGCGGCATCGGCGGTCTCATCATCGGGCATCGTCTGGCTTTCGCGTTCGGCCTCGACGCGCAACAGGTAGTGCTCGACCTCGCGCTGCCGTTGCGCCTCGTCCCAGCCGAGCACTCCGCCCATGAGCAGCGCGACCTCGGCGGCAACCTCGGTGCCCCGGTCGAAGGTCTCGATCGAGATGCGAGTGCGGCGCGCAATCGCATCGTCGAGGTGGCGGGCCCCCTCGTGCGAGGCCGCATACACGATCTCGGCACGCAAATAGTCGTCAGCGCCGGTCAACGCATCAGCCAGATCGGGTTGTGTCTTGATGAGGTCAAGCACCTCGGTGATGAGCGACCCGTAACGGCGCAGGAGGTGCTCGATGCGACCGATGTTCAGCCCCGATGAGGCCGCAAGCATCTGCCGTTGGTTCCAGACGGCCTCATAGCCGTCTGCGCCCAGGAGCGGCACACCCTCGGTGCAGCAACCGGGCACCTTGCGGTCGAGTTCAGCCGACAGTCCATGCACGGCCGCATCAATAGCGTCCTTGGCCATGATCCGGTAAGTGGTGTACTTGCCGCCCGCGATGACCACGAGCCCCTTCACGCCGGTGGATACCGCATGTTCGCGCGACAACTGGCTTGTCGCCTCGTCCTCGCCGCGAAGCAGCGGCCGCAAACCCGCATAGACTCCCTGCACGTCTGCACGCAACAGCGGCGTCTCAAGGACGGTGTTGACGTGCTCGAGCAGGTAGTCGATGTCGTTTTTGCTGGCTGCTGGATGGTCCTTGGACAGTGACCAGTCGGTGTCAGTCGTGCCGATGATCCAATGGTTCTTCCACGGTATGACGAACAGCACCGACTTCTCAGTTTTCAAGATGAGTCCGGCGTCGCCGCGGATACGGTCACGCGGCACAACCAGATGGATGCCTTTGCTGGCCCGCACATGAAACTGTCCACGTTCGCCGGCAAGGCTTTGCGTCTCGTCGGTCCAGACGCCGGTCGCGTTGACGACCTGGCGTGCGCGGATGTCGATGACCGCGCCGCTCTCGAGGTCTCTGACCTTGACGCCGGTGACGCGGTCCCCTTCGCGCAACAGGTCGACGACCCGGGTTCGCGAGGCCACCGAAGCCCCATACGCGGCCGCGGTGCGCGACAAGAACATCGTATGGCGGGCATCGTCGACCTGACCATCGTAGTAGTGCAGCGCGCCGATGAGTGCGTCCTTGCGCAGGGCGGGGATGATCTTGCGCGCTCCGCGACGACTCAGGTGACGGTGATGGGGCACCCCGCGCGAACGGCCCGACAGGAACGCCATCGAGTCATATAAGGCGACTCCCGATCCGGCGTAGATCCGTTCCCAGACGCGATGTTTGAGTGGATAGATGAACGGGACCGGGTTCACCAGGTGCGGTGCGAGTTTTTCGAGCAGCAGGCTGCGTTCGCCGAGCGCTTCGGCGACGAGGCGGAAGTCGAGCATCTCGAGATAACGCAGGCCACCGTGAATCAGTTTGCTCGAGCGGCTCGACGTGCCCGACGCAAAATCGCGGGCCTCGACCAAACCGGTGCGCAAACCACGGGTCGCCGCATCGAGGGCTGCTCCACCGCCGACGACGCCGCCGCCGATGACGAGGACGTCAAGGACGTCCTCGCCCATCGCATCGAGGGCATCTTGGCGTGATTGGGGTGACAACGTGACCGATTGCATTCCTCTAGTCAAGCAGTTGCGATCTTTGGCCGTTGCACGAGTCAACCAGCGCGGGCCTCTAGTCGACGTCCACCCAATCGAGGGTGCGGGTCACGGCCTTTTGCCATCCGGCGTATCCAGCGGCGCGTTGCTCGTCATCCCACTGCGGTTCCCACCGTTTGGCTTCATTCCAGTTGTCCTTGAGTTCGTCGGTGTCTTTCCAGAACCCGACTGCCAGACCGGCGGCGTACGCGGCGCCCAGCGCGGTCGTCTCGGCGACCTCGGGGCGGCTGACACTCACCCCCAGGATGTCGGCCTGGATCTGCATACACAGGTCGTTGGCGGTGACTCCCCCATCGACGCGCAATGTCTCCAATGCGACGCCTGAGTCTTTGACCATCGCATCGGCTACGTCCTTGCTTTGATAGCAGATCGCCTCCAGGGTCGCGCGAGCCAGATGCGCATTGGTGTTGAAGCGCGAGAGACCGACGATCGCGCCGCGTGCATCCGATCGCCAGTATGGCGCGAACAGGCCGGAGAATGCGGGCACGAAATAGACGCCGCCGTTGTCCTCGACCTGCCGGGCGAGTGTCTCGGAGTCGCTTGCACCGCTGATGATGCCCAGCTGGTCGCGTAGCCATTGGATCGCCGATCCGGTGACCGCAATTGACCCTTCCAGGGCATAGACCGCCGGCTCATCGCCGAACTTGTAACCCACCGTCGTCAACAGCCCACTGTTCGAGCGGACGATCTCGGTGCCGGTGTTGAGCAGCAGGAAGTTGCCTGTGCCGTACGTGTTCTTGGCATCACCGGGCTCGAAGCAGACTTGTCCCACGAGCGCTGCGTGTTGATCACCGAGGTCCCCTGAAAGCGGCACTTCGCCATTGAACGGACCGTGTTCGAGCGTGGTTCCATACAGGTCAGGATCCGATGAAGGCCGGATTTGGGGCAACATCTGGCGCGGGATGTCGAAGATCGCGAGGAGTTCGTCGTCCCAGTCGAGGGTTTCGAGATTCATCAGCATTGTGCGGCTAGCGTTGGTGACATCGGTGACGTGCGAGCCGCCGCGATAGCCGCCGGTCAGTTGCCAGAGCAGCCAGGAGTCGGTGTTGCCAAAAAGTGCATGACCGGCTTTGGCGGCCTCGCGGACACCGTCAACGTTGTCGAAAATCCACTTGATCTTGCCGGCCGAAAAATAGGTCGCGGGCGGCAGTCCGGCTTTGGCGCGGATGACGTCTCCGTGTCCGTCGCGTTCCAATGCACTCGCGATACGGTCGGTGCGGGTGTCTTGCCACACGATGGCGTGGTAATAAGGTCGGCCGTTGCGTTTGTCCCAGATGACGGTGGTTTCGCGCTGGTTCGTCATCCCGACGGCGGCAAGATCGCCGGCCTCGAGCTTGGCTTTGCTGAGGGCGGATTGGATGACCGCCGATGTGCGTTCCCAGATCTCGACCGGATTGTGTTCGACCCAACCGGCCCTAGGCAGGATCTGCTCGTGTTCGAGTTGGTGTCGGGCGACCTCGGCACCGGCGTGGTCGAAGATCATGAACCGCGTGCTTGTTGTGCCCTGATCGATTGCGCCCACAAAATCAGTCATGCGGTGAGACTACTGCTTCGCCTCCTGTCGAGGGGCACGCTCCAGTGCGTTGAGGGGCCCCTCGACCAGTCAGAGCGTGCCCCTCGACCAGTCAGAGCGTGCCCCTCAACGCAATGCAGCCGACCAGGTGGTCATTGACCATGCCGGTGGCCTGCATGAGCGCGTATGCCGTTGTCGGGCCCACGAACCTGAATCCGCGCCGCTTGAGTTCCTTGGCCATGGCTGCCGATTCGGCTGTTACCGCAGGCACGTCCACATAACTGTTGCGCGCGGGCATCACCGGGGGCGCAAAAGACCATAGCAATTCCGAGAGCGGCACATCGAGCCCGCCGATAACACGCGCATTGTTGATGGTCGCCTCGATCTTGAGCCGGTTGCGGATGATGCCCGGATCGGTGAGCAACTCCTCAACTCTGGCCGCATCGAAGCGGGCCACCGCTTCGGGATCGAACCCTTCGAACACCTCTCGAAACCGCGGCCGTTTGCGCAACACGATCGCCCACGAGAGTCCCGACTGGAAAGCCTCGAGCGTCATGCGCTCGAAGAGCCCGCGGTCGTCACGGATTTCGCTGCCCCATTCGGTGTCGTGATAGACCCGCATGCCCGGAGCGTCGCCCCACGGACAACGCGCGACCCCATCGTCGCCAACGGTTAGTGTCATATCCATGAGCGCACCGGGGCATCCTTTTGATCTGCGACTGGGAACCCGGGTGTTCGGGCCCCACGAATTCGTTCTGATGGCCATTATCAACCGGACACCCGATTCGTTTTATGACGCGGGGCGCACCTTCGATCTCGACACGGCACTGCAGAGCCTCGACGCAGCCGTTGCCGCCGGCGCCGACATCATCGACGTCGGCGGCGTCAAAGCTGGCCACGGCCCCCCTGTCGATGTGGCTGAAGAACTGAGCCGTACGACCGACTTTGTCGTCCAGGCGCGCGAACAACACCCCCACATCGTCATCAGCATCGACACGTGGCGCAGCGAGGTCGCCGACACCCTGTGCGGCCTGGGCGCCGACCTGATCAACGACACATGGTCGGGCCACGACCCCGAACTT
>JBBSRT010000138.1:0-4593 GCA_038242765.1 Propionibacteriales bacterium | reverse complement strand
GGCGGCTGGGATCCGGCCGAGAAAGGTTTCGCGCTTTACAGCATCGTGATCGGCGCGCAGTCGCTGCACGCCACCGGTTATGCGATGGGCCAGACACTCTCGGGCAACGTCGGCACCGACGATCCGGGCCGCGACGCCGCCACGATCGCCTACTTCGGCGATGGTGCGATGAGTCAGGGCGACGTCAACGAAGCATTCATCTGGGCCGACGTCTTCCACGCACCGGTCGTCTTCTTCTGCCAGAACAACCAATACGCCATCTCCGCTCCACTTTCCACGCAGACGCGGGTACCACTGGCCCAACGCGCGCAAGGGTTCGGATTCCCTGGCATACGGGTTGACGGCAATGATGTGCTGGCCTGCTATGCGGTGACCAAGGCCGCATTGCAGCGCGCGCGTGACGGCCAAGGGCCGACGCTGATCGAAGCCTTCACCTACCGGATGGGCGCTCATACAACCTCTGACGATCCGACGCGTTATCGCGATGCCGCCGAAACAGAACTGTGGCGCGCCAAGGATCCACTCAGCCGGGTCCGACGCTACTTGGCGGCCGGTGGCACCCCGCCGGACTTCTTTGACGCACTCGACGAAGAAGCCGAAGCACTCGGCAAACATCTGCGCAAAGCCTGTCATGGGCTACCTGAGCCGGACCTGGCCGAGCTCTTCGACCATGTCTATGTTGATGGCAGCCCCGAACTCGAAGCGCAAAAGGCCGAATACATCGCCTACCGTGACTCGTTTGAGGGGAGCCAATCATGATGAAGAAGACGACGTTGGCGAAGTCGCTCAATAGTGGACTTCGCGCGGCCATGGAAAAAAACGACCGCGTCCTGCTGATGGGCGAAGATATCGGCCGTCTTGGTGGCGTCTTCCGCATTACCGATGCGCTGCAAAAGGACTTCGGCAATGATCGCGTCATTGACTCGCCGTTGAGTGAATCCGGTGTCATCGGCACCGCGATCGGTTTGGCATTTGCCGGTTACCGGCCCGTCGTGGAGATCCAGTTCGACGGTTTCGTCTATCCCGGCTACGACCAAATCGTCAGTCAGGTCGCCAGATTGCACTTCCGCAGCAAAGGCAAGGTGCCAATGCCGATTGTCATCCGTATCCCCTTCGGCGGCGGCATCGGGGCGGTCGAACACCACTCCGAGAGTCCCGAAGGCCAGTTCGCGCTCACCGCTGGCCTCAAAGTCGTGGCGTGTTCGGACCCGGCCGATGCCTACTGGATGATCCAGCAGGCGATCGAGACCGACGACCCGGTCGTCTTCATGGAACCAAAGCGACGCTATTGGGAGACCGGTGAATTGGATGTCGATGCCGGTCCCAGCGTCCCACTGTTCGCCTCCAAACTGATGCGTGCCGGCACCGATGTGACGTTGTTGGCTTACGGTCCGATGGTGAAGACCTGCATGGAGTCCGCCGCAGCGGCCGCTGAGGATGGCATCGACATCGAGGTCATTGACCTCCGTACGTTGTCGCCGCTCGACCTCGATCGGGTGTATGAATCGGTCCGCAAGACCGGTCACGCCGTGGTGGTGCACGAGGCGGCACGCATGCTCGGCATCGGGGCCGAGGTTTCGGCACGCATCACCGAAAACTGTTTCTTCTCCCTCGAGGCGCCGGTGATGCGGGTGACCGGTTATGACATTCCTTATCCGCCCAGCCGGGTGGAAGAAGAGTTCCTGCCCGATCTCGATCGCATACTCGACGCCGTCGACCGATCCCTCGCGTTTTAAAGGAGCAGCAGTGAGCGAATTCAAACTGCCCGACGTCGGCGAAGGCCTTACCGAGGCCGAAATTGTCGAATGGAAAGTCAAGGTCGGCGACGTCATCAAGGTCAACGACATCATCGTCGACATCGAGACAGCCAAATCGGTTGTCGAGTTGCCGAGCCCGTATGAGGGTCGCATCGGGGCGCTGTTGGTCGAAGAAGGCCAGACCGTCCCCGTCGGCACTCCCATCATTCGTATTGGTGAGCCGGCCGAAGGCGAGACCAAAGGTTCCGCCGAAGGCGAGACCGGCGATTCGACCGGCGATGAAGCTCCGAATGTTGAGCCCGGCACCCATGAGGGACGCCAAGCGGTGCTCGTGGGTTATGGTCCGCGCACCGGTGCGGTGAAACGCAAGGTTCGCAAACCGGCCGGCGGCCCGGTCACCGCTGCGCCGACCCGCGTTGCGTCGGTGGACACCGAAAAGGTCGCGCAACACGCCGTGCTTAAGGCGCCCAAACCGGTTGCTTCGGAGCCTGTGACAGCGCAAACCGATGGCCACGCTGCCAACCGTGCCTTGGCCAAACCCCCGGTACGTAAGCTCGCCAAGGATCTGGGGGTCGATCTTGGGGCCATCGACTGTGCTGGCGCTGTCATCACGCGCGCCGACGTCGAAGCCTTTGCCAACGGTGCGGGTGCCGCGCTGGTCGAAGCCGAACCAGCCGGCCAGCAGTCCGCGCAGTCTGCGGCCCGCGGAGCCGCAGGTATGGAGGATCGACGCGTGCCGATCAAGGGCGTCCGCAAGATGACCGCCGAGGCGATGGTGTCGTCGGCGTTCACCGCGCCGCACGTCACCGAATGGGTCACCCTTGACGTCACGCCCACGATGGAGCTGGTGAAACGGCTTAAGGCCGACAAGGTCTTTGCTGACGTGAAGGTCTCACCGCTGCTTGTCGTGGCCAAAGCTGTCTGCCTCGCGATGCGTCGTACGCCCGAACTCAACTCGACATGGGACGCTGCCGCCCAGGAGATCGTGTTTATGGGTTCGGTCAGCCTCGGCATCGCTGCGGCCACTCCCCGTGGCCTCGTCGTGCCCAACATCGTGGGTGCCGAATCGATGTCGATGCACGACCTCGCGGTCGCGCTCGGCGAATTGATCGAGGTTGCGCGGGCGGGCAAGACTCAGCCGGCGCAGATGAGTGGCGGGTCGTTCACGATCACCAACATCGGCGTCTTCGGCATCGATGCCGGTACGCCGATCCTCAACCCGGGTGAGGCCGGCATCCTGGCCGTCGGTGCGATCAACAAGCGGCCGTGGGTTGACGAAAGCGGCCAGATTGTGGCGCGCGACGTGACGACGTTGGCGTTGTCCTTTGATCACCGGGTCGTCGACGGTGAGCAGGGTTCACGTTTCCTCGCCGACGTTGCCTCGATCTTGCGCGAACCAGGGCTTGCACTGACGTTCTGACCGTTGGGCGCGAGGCGCGGGCGCGCTGCGCCGCCAGCACGACGTCATACGTTGCCCGCACCACGTCATACGATGATCGGGTGACTGAAATCGAAGAAAAGCACCAGGGTGCCTTTCTTGTCTGGCTCGTCGCCTTGTCGGTCTATCTGCTGGCGGTATTCCACCGCTCATCGATGGCGGTTGCGGGCCTGGCCGCCACCGAACGCTTCGACATCAGCGCGTCGCAGCTCGCGACGTTCACGATGGTTCAACTCCTGGTCTACGCCGGTATGCAGATCCCAGTCGGACTCATGCTCGACCGGTTCGGTTCCAGGCGTGTCATGATTGCCGGCATCACCACGCTGACCCTGGCTCAGACCGGGTTCGCCTTCGCGCAGACCTATCCGCTCGCGCTGTTGGCGCGAGTATTTGTCGGTGCAGGCGACGCCATGATCTTCATCTGCGTGTTGCGCCTAGTGATGACATGGTTCCCGCCGCGACGCATTCCGTTTGTGACGCAGATGACCGGCATCCTGGGCCAATTCGGCGCCATCATCGCCGCCGTCCCCATGACAATCGGACTGCGTGAACTCGGGTGGACCAGCACCTTTCTGGTCGCCGCCGGTGTCGGCGTCGTCGTTGCGATCCTGTTGATCCTCGTCGTTCATGACACACCATGGGAGCGCAGCATCTCGGGTCCGCCACTCTCCATCACCGAGATCAGATTGAGTTTGTCCGAGGCGTGGTCGCATCCGGGCACCCGGCTGGGTCTGTGGACACACTTCACGACCCAGTTCAGCGCCACGACGCTGGGCCTGTTGTGGGGTTATCCCTTCTTCGTTCGCGGCGAGGGACTGTCCGAAAAGATGGCCGGGGTGTTGCTCACGGTCCTCGTCATCGCGGTGATGATGGCCGGGCCGGTGCTGGCCTGGGTTACCACGCATCATCCCTTCCATCGGTCGACGATGGTGTTGTCGATCGTCAGCGCAATCGTGGTCAGCTGGACCGTCGTACTCCTTTGGCCGGGCAACGCGCCGCTGCCGGTGCTCGTGCTGCTGGTCGTCATCGTCGGCATCGGCGGTCCTGCATCGATGATCGGTTTCGACTTCGGCCGCACCTCCAATCCCGAACACCGCCAGGGCAGCGCGACGGGCATCATCAACCAGGGCGGTTTCGTCGCCAGTCTGATTCTTGTGGTCGCAATCGGTCTGATCCTCGACTGGCGTACCCCCGGCAGCGGCGCCAACTACACGCCGGGCGCATTCCGCTGGGCGATGTCGGCGCAATACGTGCTGTGGTTTTTGGGCCTCATACAGATCTGGCGATTCCGCGTCAAAACGCGTGTCCGTCTGCATAACGACGACCCTGAGGCGTATGCGCGGATGGCCAAGTTCGGCTGAGCGTGGCCGCGCATGACAACCACCGAGTGGCGCAAAT
>JBBSRT010000137.1:0-4738 GCA_038242765.1 Propionibacteriales bacterium | reverse complement strand
TGTGACCGGGCCGCATCCCAATGCGAATACCACCACCTCGTCGAATACGCCGACGGCGGACCCACCGATGTGGCCAACGGATCACTCTTCTGCTGGTTCGCCCCCAAGCACTCCGTGCAGGGGGGACCCCCGCACCAGATCCTGACCAACAGCGACTGGCACGCCCGCCTAGCCGACAACCCCTACGCCACCAACGACACCAACTCAGAACCGAGCTGCAACCCGCCTAACCGGAAGCAGCCAACACCCCAGCAAACGACTACCAACCTTGGACGAAAACGCCCCAAGAGAGTCAAAGGCTGCGGGCCACCGACGTCAACGCCGGCGGGGGATTTTGAGAAGGTAGTCCAGCGCCGCATCGGTCAAAGTATGAGCTGCCGCGCGGTTAGCGGGCTCGCGCTCACGTGTCTCGCGGCGCAAGACCTCCAGATCGACACCATGTGAGGCATAGTAATTTGGGTCGCTATCAATCCAATGGATGAAGCGATCTGCCGTCACCTCAGGATGGAACTGCCATGCGATCGCACGAGCAGTGCGACTCTCATCAATGAATGACTGATGGCCAACCGGCGACGTCGCCAACAACGCCGACGTCGGTGGCGCCACAAACACATCGCGATGCAGTTGTGCCCACGGGCCAGACGGACTGAGCGACTCGTCTTCGGTGTCGATCATGCACCAACCGAGCTCCGGTGCGGGTGCCCTATACGAGGTGCCGCCGAGGGCTCGGGCGAGAAGTTGGGCGCCATAGCAAATCGCCATCACGGGAACACCGGCATCGAGGGCGCCGAGCGCAAATTGCGATTCTGCTTCGACCAACCGCGCATTATTGGAGTCATGGGCGGAGAGATCAGAACCCAGCAGGAGCAACATGGCAGGCTCGTCGATTGACTGGAAAGCTGGCAACTCACTGCGCTCAAGATAGGTCAGCGTGCCGCCACGTGCTTCGAGATGCTCCCCCACGAATCCAGCTTCACGACCAGCGTCGTCAGCGACAACATAAATCTGCATAGGGCAATCGTACTTGCTGCAGTACGTCGGATCAGTGCTGGCGCAGCCGCCACCATACGACGCTGGCATCGATGAGCGCGACCGCTGCCAGGATGGCACCGATCAGGCCGTAATCGCCAATCCACCCGGCAGAGTCGGCTGCGGTGAGGCCGATAACGGCGATCACGGCAAAAAACACCGCGGCCCCGATCGCCAAGATGAAGCGCAACTTGAGCGGGCTGCGAGCGCTCGTCGGCTCGTCACCCTCACGATCACGGTTGGCCCCGAACTGCATGTCGATCCCTCTCTAGTCGCGTAATCCAGTAAACCATCGCGCGACGCGGAGTGGCTATGGTGGACACGTGACCACAGCGATCATCGTCGGCAGTGGACCCAATGGGCTCGCGGCAGCCATCACCCTCGCACAGCGTGGCGTCAAGGTGCGGGTCGTGGAAGCCAAGGACACGATCGGCGGCGGCACCCGTTCTCATGAGTTGACCCTGCCCGGGCTCATCCACGACGACTGTTCGGCATTCCATCCCACCGGCGCCGCGTCGCCCTTCTTGCGAACCCTCCGCCTCGAAGAACACGGACTGACGTGGTTGTGGCCAGAGATCGATCTCGCCCATCCGTTGGACGGCGGACGCGCCGCAGTGCTGTGGCGCGACATCGACCGCACGGCGGCGTGCCTTGGAGCAGACGGCCCGTCATGGTTGCGACTGTTCGGTCCCCTGTCGCGGAGCTTCGACGATCTGACCGATGACGTGTTCCAACCGGTCATCGGCTTACCGTCGCATCCGGTCAAGCTCGGCGTCTTTGGCGTCAACGCGTTGCTGCCGGCCTCGTTGATGGTGCGCCGCTGGGAGACAGCGGAAGCCCGCGCCCTGTTTGGGGGCGTCGCCGCGCACGCCTTCGCCAAGCTCAATACACCGCTGTCGAGCGCGGTCGGCCTGATGCTCATCGCGGCAGCGCACGCCTACGGCTGGCCAGTCGCCAAGGGTGGTTCGAGTTCGATCAGCGAGGCGATGGCGAGCAAATTGAGGGCCTTGGGTGGCATGATCGAAACCGGCTTCGAAGTGACGTCGGCTCGCGACCTCGGTGATGCCGACCTTGTCATGTTGGACACCTCCCCCGATGCGGTGCTGCGGATCGTCGGCGAACGCATGCCGGCCCGAATCAAACGCTCATACCGTCATTATCGCTATGGCCCGGCCGCCTTCAAGGTCGACTTCGCGATCGAGGGCGAGGTGCCATGGGCCAACGAACACGTACGCCGCGCCGGTACGGTGCATCTGGGCGGCAGCTTCGACGAAATTGCCGCTGCCGAACGCCAAGCCGTACGGGGTGTGATGCCCGTGCGGCCGACGGTCCTGGTCGGCCAGCAGTTCCTTGCCGATCCGTCCCGTTCGGCGGGCGGAATGAACCCGTTGTGGACCTATGCCCATGTGCCACATGGCTATTCCGGCGATGCGACCGAGGCAGTGATCGCTCAAATCGAACGGTTTGCGCCGGGTTTTCGTGGCCGTATTCGCAAAACGTTTGTGCGCAATGTTGCCGACATGGAGTCCTACAACGCGAACTACATCGGCGGCGACATCAGCGCTGGCGCCAACACACCCAAACAGGTGTTGTTGCGGCCGCGGATCGCGGTCGACCCTTATGCGACGGGCATACCCGGTGTCTATTTGTGTTCCTCGGCCACACCGCCGGGAGCGGGTGTGCACGGTATGTGTGGCCACAATGCGGCGATGTCGGCACTGCGCGAAAAGGGAATCAGCTAGGAGTTGCACGGATCAGCGATGTTAACGGCGTAACGTCATCCCGGTCGAGGCCTCTGGTACGCGTGCGGGATGACGTTAGGTTGTTTAGTCGTTGTAGACGGGCACGGCGATCTCGCGGCCCATCTGCAGACCACCGGCGCTAGGCAGCGAGTTGAGCTCCATGATGTCATCGACGGTCTGGCGCACATCGCCACTCGGGTTGGCTGCGGTCGCGATCTGCCACAGCGTCTGGCCCGGCTTAACGACAACCGAGTGTGTTGCAGCCGGCGCACCAGCCTGTGAGGTGGCCGTAGTCGAGGACCCGAACGAGACAGCCAAGAACGCCACGGCGAGCAATGCGGCGATCAGCACGACGATGCGTCCACGGGTCGTCAGTTGCAGGCGCGGGTCCGAAGTCGCAACGCGGGGGCTGTCTGTAGGCCGAACCGCTGCAGGCCGAACCGCCGCGCGGCGGTCAAAGGCGGTGGGGTGAAAAGCGATGGTGCTCATGTTGGCCTCCATGGGGAAGTGAGGTGAAGTCGTATTAGTCGAACACGCGTTCGTTCGAACACATTTACGAATATAGGGCACGCCTCCGACAAAAGCGAGTATTGTCGAACAAAGTTTCGATCGGCGTTTCGCGTCGGTCATCCATACCGGGCGATAGTGTCGATGCATGCGCGACTTTTATCCCTCACTTGATCCGCACGATTCGGGAATGCTTGACGTTGGCGACGGCCAGCAAATCCATTGGGAAGTCTCGGGAAACCCGGACGGTAAAACGGCGGTCTATCTGCACGGTGGGCCCGGCGGCGCTTCGAGTCCCGATCAGCGGCGCGTATTCGATCCGGCCAAATATCGCATCGTGTTGTTCGACCAGCGCGGTTGCGGGCAGAGCACCCCCCATGCGAGCGCACCCGAGGCAGACCTCAGCGTCAACACGACATGGCATGTCGTTGCCGACATCGAAAAATTGCGCGAACACCTGGGCATCGACCACTGGCTCGTGTGCGGCGGCTCATGGGGATCAGCGTTGGCGTTGGCATACGCGCAAAAACATCCGGGCAGCGTCAGTGAACTCGTGCTGCGCGGCATTTTCACCTTGCGGCCCAGCGAGCTCGACTGGTTTTATGAAGGCGGCGCGGCCAGTCTGTTTCCCGACCTGTGGGAAGGCTTCGTGGCGCCGGTGCCTCCTGAGGAGCGCGGGGCATTGATCAAGGCCTACGCCACACTGCTCAACGATCCTGATCCTGCGGTGCATGTCCCGGCGGCGACCGCATGGAGCCGTTGGGAATCCTCGACGATCACCCTGCTGCCCGATCCCGAGCTCGTCGATCACTTCACCGAGGACGCGTTCGCGGTGGCGTTTGCCCGCATCGAAAACCATTACTTCATGCACGACGGCTGGTTCGACAATGAGCAACTAATCCGCGACGCCGCGCTGCTTCGCGACATCCCCGGAGTGATCATCCAGGGCCGGTATGACGTATGCACGCCGGCTGTCACCGCATGGGATCTGCACAAGGCCTGGCCCGAGGCCGACTTCCACATGATCGCCGATGCGGGACATTCGTTTTCTGAGCCCGGCATACGTACCGCCATCATGGACGCCACCGACAGGTTCGCCGCATCCTAAAACTCATCTCTATGCGTTGCGGCGCTCTAGCATCACGAATGCATAGAGATAACGGGTGGAGAGGGGCGGGAGAGTGGCGCTGCGAGTCAGAACAGCAGGCTGATGAGGAACCCGACGCCGATGCACACCACGGCCAACGCAATGAGACCCCCGAGGAGGCCCGCGGTCATGTCAAAGCCATGGGCCAACGTCGACTTGTCGCGCTGCAGGTCCATCTCGAAATCCGGCATGAGCAGTTGCAAGTCAGCAGTCGATGCGTCTTCGCGCCCGTTGCCGGCAAGGAGGATGCGGGCAGCGGTCTCGATGCCGGCGAGGTCGTCAGCAACCGTGGAGCCTTCGCCCTGGACCTCGA
>JBBSRT010000136.1:0-4767 GCA_038242765.1 Propionibacteriales bacterium | reverse complement strand
CCGAACACGCCAGCAACGCCGTCATGCCCTCGGTGCGCAACTCCTCGGCGACGCGGAACGCGGGCAGATCACCCAGGTCGTCGCCGGCGAAAATGATGTTGCGCACACCGGACCCGTCGACAAGCTTGCGCAACGCCATGCCCTTGTCTGAGCTACCCGAACGCACCTCGATGACCTGACGGCCGGGTTCGGCGACGAGACCGTGCTGTTCGGCGAGAGCAGCAATCGGTCCAAGCAACTCATCAACCTTGTCCTCCGCACCGGGCAAGCCGCGCGTATGGAGCACGAACGCGCGACCCTTGTCCTCGATGCGCACGCAACCGAAATCGCGCTCGACGAGCCAGTCGGGCAATGCTTCAAGGAGTACACCCACCGCATCGGGCCTCGGCGGCGACACGACCTCACCCGTGGACGCGCTCCACCGCTCAACGCCATACTGGCCAAGGATGACCATCGTCTCCAGGCCCGCCATACCGGTGAATCCACCGAGGTGCAGCGCCGTCTCAACCGGCCTGCCGGTGATGATCGCGATCTGGCCGAGCCTGCTGCCAAGGCGCGCGAGCGCGGCAACCGAGCGCGGATGAACATGGGCATGTTGGGGATCGTCAACAATGGGCGCAAGCGTGCCATCGAAGTCAAGAGCAAGAAGCGTTTTGCCCGGTTCGGCAATCAACGCGTGGAAAGAATCGCGACCTGCTGCGGTCGCCGGTTCGTACGGGGGCACTCGACGATCTTACGAGCCGGTCACAATGACCGTGAGGCGGTCGGTACGCATGCCCGCTATCGACGGCTGCACGTTGCCCACTTCGAGGTCCTGGGCCAACAGTTCGGCCTGTGCTTTGGAGCCGACCGGATAGTAGATCGTCGTTGCCGCGAAGTTGCCCCGCCAGTTCGCGACATCGTTGACGACCCAACCAGCGGCACGGGCTCGACCGGCCACGGCGCCGGCCAATCCCGAGACTCGCGAACTGTTGAAGACTCCGACCGGCACGTTGCGCAGCACCGGCGCGGGCGTGGGTTTCGGCGAAGGAGTGGGTTTGGGCGAAGGAGTGGGTTTGGGCGAAGGAGTGGGTTTGGGCGACGGCGTTGGACTAGGAGCCGGAGTCGGAGTTGCCGGGCTCACCGGAGCCGGAGCCTCAACAGTCTCGACGGAGGCAGGATCGGTTGCAGAAGCAAAAAGTCGATTGCTTGCCTCGG
The DNA here is from genome assembly GCA_038242765.1 of Propionibacteriales bacterium. Taxonomy (GTDB): domain Bacteria; phylum Actinomycetota; class Actinomycetes; order Propionibacteriales; family Nocardioidaceae; genus JBBSRT01. The sequence continues at coordinate 3,570 of JBBSRT010000136.1, read as the reverse complement.
TGGTTGAGATCAGCCAAACGGCTGCGGCGATGCAGAGAAGCGTGCTAAGAATCAAAGCCCAAAGTGGCAAGACGAGAGCCTTGCCCGTGGGCGTTCGGCGGTGTTCCATGGGGCCCAAGTTATAGATCGATGCCCAGGCGCCGCGCCGACCGGGTGCGTTGGCGCTTTTCGCGCAGTCGGCGGAGGCGCTTCACCAGCAAGGGGTCGAAAGCAAGGGCCTCCTCGCGGTCGATGAGCGCGTTGAGGACCTGGTAGTAGCGGGTGGCCGACATGTCAAACTTCTCACGAACGGCCTGCTCCTTGGCGCCGGCATATTGCCACCACAGGCGCTCAAGTGACAAGATTTCGCGGTCGCGCCCCGACAGGGGTTCGACAACTGTTGCCTGATCGTTGGTGGGCTGCTCCGCTGCACTCATGAGCATCATCCTAAAGCACGAATCACATCGATGTCATTCGCCATTATGCGTGCCCCCTGAAATCCTTTTCGTCACCTCGTCCGCAGCCCGAGCGCCGGACATCGGCGGCCGAAAAGCAACTTGACCGATAGACTCAACGGTATGAATGCCCTGCCGACCGCGAAAGTGCGCCGGCCGCGAACGCGTACCGCATCCTTCGTGGTCGTCGCCAACCGTTTGCCCGTCGACCGGGTGATGGCAGACGACGGCGGCACGACGTGGCGCAAGTCCCCCGGCGGCCTGGTCACCGCCCTCGAACCGGTCATGCGGCGCCATGGCGGCGCCTGGATCGGGTGGCACGGTGCCACCGATGAGAAGTTGGCGCCGTTCGAACACGACGGCCTGACGCTCGTTCCAGTGCCGCTCAGCGAATCCGAAGTCGAAAACTATTACGAGGGCTTCTCCAATGCCACACTGTGGCCGCTCTACCACGACGTCGTGGCCCACCCGGAGTTCCACCGCGAATGGTGGGACGCCTACGTCGAGGTCAACAAGCGCTTCGCCAAACGCGCAGCCAAGATCGCTGCGCAGCGTGCCGTCGTCTGGGTGCAGGACTATCAACTCCAACTCGTACCGCAAATGCTGCGCGAAATGCGCCCTGATTTGCGCATCGGCTTCTTCCTGCACATCCCGTTCCCCCCGACCGAACTCTTCCAGCAACTGCCTTGGCGAACCCAAATTCTCGAGGGACTCCTGGGCGCAGACCTCGTCGGATTCCAGATGCCCGGGGCGGCGCAAAACTTCATCCGATTGGTGCGGCAGCGAGTCAAACACAAAACTCACCGCGACATGGTTTATCTACCCGATGGCCGCACGGTGTTGGCGAAGGCCTACCCGATCTCGATCGACGTTGAGGGATTCGCCGAGCTCGCCCGCAGCGAGGCAACCGCCAAACGGGTCGAGGAGATCCGCGAAAGCTTGGGTAGTCCCAAAAACATCCTGCTCGGCATCGATCGACTCGACTACACCAAGGGATTGCGTCAACGTCTCCGCGCTTTCGGCGAGTTGGTCGCCGAAGGCAGTCTCGATGCTGGCGACACCGTATTCGTGCAGGTCGCGACCCCTGCCCGCGAGCGGGTCGATCAATACCGGCTGTTGCGCGACGACATCGACATGCTCGTGGGCCGCCTCAACGGCGACCTGGGCAGCATCGGTCAACAGCCGATCCTTTATTTGCACGCCTCCTACCCCAAGGAGGAAATGGCGGCGCTCTACCGCGCGGCGGACGTGATGATCGTGACTCCTTTGCGCGACGGTATGAACCTCGTCGCGAAGGAGTATGTGGCGTGTCGATTCGACAACGACGGTGCGCTCGTGTTGAGCGAATTCGCCGGCGCCGCCGCGGAACTCAAGCAGGCCTTCCAGGTAAATCCCTATGACATCAACGGCATGAAGGACGCGATCTGCGCGGCAATCAATGCGAGCCCTCAGGAGAAGTCGCGCCGCATGAAGGCGATGCGGCGGCAGGTCGTCGATTATGACATCGAACGCTGGGCGTCAGACTTCCTTACCGAGTTGACAACGGAGCACGAGCCGCACGACAAGCGCCCCCGTCCCGTCTAACCCCTTCCGCCGAGGAGGCTCGACACGCGCGCCGAGGAGGCAGTTTGAGTGTGCGAAAACCGGCACCGCTGGCCGCGCACCCTGACATAGTGGCCCCATGAGCGATGAACTTCCCGGCTCCGTGCGCCGCGGCTATGCCCTCGGGAGCGTCGCCACCGGCACTTTCGGCACCGTCCCGGGACTGCTACTGCTCCCCTATTTGACCGACACACTCGGCATCGCTGCCGTCGCAGCCGGCTTCATCGTTTTCTTGCCCAAGGCGTGGGACGTCATCCTCAACCCGATCGCCGGACGCATCAGCGACCGCTTATCGTCGCCGCGCGGACGACGCCGGCCGTTCCTGCTGTGGGGCGGCCTCGCGCTCGCCGCATGTTTCGCACTGCTTTTCGCCGGTCCCACCGAATCGGCTGGCATCGGGGCCGCGTACGTCGTCGTGCTCTTCTTGGCATGCGCCACCGCATACGCCTTCTTCCAGGTCCCGTATGTGGCGATGCCGGCCGAGATGACTCTCGACTACCGCGAGCGCACCAAACTCATGACGTGGCGGGTCTCGATCCTGGCCGTGGCGATCCTCATCTCGGGCGCGACGGCGCCGATCCTGGTCAACGCGTACGGCGGCGAGGCGAGTGTCGCGGGTTATCGCACGATGGGCGTCTTCATCGCACTGGTGCTTGTAGCCGGCGTCCTCGGCGCCTATTTCGGCACGGCCAAAGCACCCGAGTTCGCGACGCAAACACCGACCGGCTCACTGCGTGATCAGCTCAAACTCGTCGGGGCCGCCCGCGATTTTCGCGTCCTGTTGCTCACGTTCGTCATACAGGCTCTCGGCATCGGCGCCATGCTCGCCGGCGTGGCGTACGTCGCGAAGGACCTGCTCGACAATCCCGGCGCCGCGACGATCCTGTTCATCGCTTTCGTCGGTCCGGCGCTGATTTTCGCGCCGTTGTGGGAGCGGTATGCGGTCACTCGCGGCAAACGCAGCGGCTATTTTGCCTCGTCGTGGTTCCTGGTCGCGGGGGGTTTGGGCCTCTTCGTCGCGCACAGCGGTTTGGCACTTGCGGTGTATGCGGCAGCCGCGCTCGTGGGCATCGGCTACGCCGGCGCCCAGGTCTTCCCGTTGGCAATGCTGCCCGACGTCGCGGCCCACGACGCCAAGACGTCTGGCGAAAATCGTATCGGCGTGTTCACCGGTGTATGGACCGCCGGCGAAACTTTGGGCCTCGCGCTCGGCCCCGGACTCTTTGCGATCATCCTGGCGTTGGGCGGCTACGTGTCGTCGGGCCAAGATGTCGCCGTAACCCAGCCCGACAGCGCGCTGCTGGCCATCGCAATCGGGTTCTCGCTGGTGCCAGCCATACTGATCGCACTCAGCCTCTTCGTCCTCCGCCGCTATGACCTCGACACGAAACTGGATCTCCATGCACCCTGATGACATCCTCGCCCAGCTCGAAACCTTGCGCGCAGGCGATCTGCCCACCCACGGCGGCCGCACTCTTGCCTACGTCTACGACTCGGGTCTGGCCGAGGCCGACGCGCTCGGAAAACAGGCGCT
>JBBSRT010000135.1:0-4962 GCA_038242765.1 Propionibacteriales bacterium | reverse complement strand
CAACCTTTTTGGGTCGGTTTCCCCGGGCACGGCCAAATGTGAGTGGCTATTGGTGCGGTGGGGCCCGCCCGCCACCGACGCCCCGCCGACGTAGGCCCGTGACCGCCCCGCCGACGTCAGTACGCGGGCCAGCAACACTGAACCGTCTTCGACCTCTCCGGCGATGTCTTCGACCATGTCGTTTACCGGCGAGGAAACTCCGATGCGTATGCGCGCCTCGACGCGCGCGGCCTTGGTGCCGTGGCGCACCATCGCTGGGTCAGCACGCTGGCCACGTAGCAGGCCGAGTGCGGTCACCACCATGGTTTTGCCCGCACCGGTTTCGCCGGTGATGACGGTGAAACCCGAACCCAACTCGAGCTCGGCCTCGTCGATGACCCCCAGCGACTGCAACCGGATGTGTTCCCACATGATTAGGAAGCACCTTCGTCGCTGCGCCTCTGTTCGGCTGCTCCACGCCATCCCGAAACCGGCAGATCAAACTTGCGCACCAACCGGTCGGTGAAGGGCCCCGGTTGCAGGCGTGCCAGTCGTACCGGTGTCGCGCCGCGGCGGACCTCGATACGGGCGCCAGGCGGCAACTCCGAAGCTCGCCGGCCATCGCACCAAACGACTCCGTGTCCTTGGGCTCCGGGCACGACCTCGATGGCGAGCTTGGAGTCGGGTGAAACAACGACGGGTCGTGCAAAAAGAGCGTGTGCGCTGATCGGCACCATGAGCAAGGCTTCGACTTCAGGCCAAACGATCGGACCGCCGGCGCTGAAGTTGTATGCAGTCGATCCGGTCGGAGTCGCGCAGACGACTCCGTCACAGCTCCATCGAGACAGTGGCCGATCATCAATCTCAACGATGACCTCCAGCATGCGTTCGCGAGCGGCCTTCTCGACCGAAGCCTCGTTGAGAGCCCAATTGCGTTCGACGACCTGGCCATCGACGATGACCTCGACATCAAGGGTGAGGCGTTCCTCGATCAGATAGGTGCGATCGACGACTCCTCGCACAACCTCATGGAGATCCTCTACATCGGCTTCGGCAAGGAAACCGACATGTCCGAGATTGACGCCCAGCACCGGGGTCTGCGATGCACGACAAACTTCGGCGCCACGCAAAATGGTGCCATCGCCGCCGAACACGGCAGCCACTTCGCACCCGACGGCCGCAAGCGGTCCATGCGACACAACTTCAACGTCACCGATGCCCGCGGCGGTCAACGCCTCGAGATCGGTTTCGACGACGCGGATGGTCAACCCTGCGGCGCGTATTTGGGCGGCAAAATCGGCTGCCACCACCGGTGCTAGGGGGCGGCCTGAATGCACCAGGACCAGGACCGTGCGTTTGTTCATGGCGTATTCCCGTTGAGCGGGCCGACCACGATTGCTCTTTCAATGTCGGCGATCGACGGCGCCGGAGCATCGCGGCGCAACCAGCAAAAGTATTCGACGTTGCCAGCCGGACCCGGCAGCGGGCTCGGTGCCAAAGCGCGGGTACCCCAGCCTCGCGAATATGCCGACTCACACACCTTCAGCACCGCATCTCGGTGGAGTCCGGCGTCACGAACGACGCCATTTTTGCCCAGGTTACCTTTGCCGACCTCGAACTGCGGTTTCACCATCAAGACAATATCTCCCCCAGCGGCGCATACGGCGGTCAACGCGGGCAAAACCACCGTCAACGAGATGAACGACAGGTCCGAGACGACGACGTCGACGGCGCCGTCGATCCCATCTAGAGTCAATGAGCGAACATTGGTGCGGTCCATGACCGTCACTCGGTCATCGGTTTGCAGAGCCCAGACGAGTTGTCCATAACCCACGTCGACGGCGCGCACACTCAGCGCCCCTTCACGCAACAGCACGTCGGTGAAGCCGCCGGTTGAGGCTCCCGCATCCAAACATTTTTTGCCTTCGATCTGTAGGCCCGCGGGTTTGAATTCGGCCAATGCACCAAGCAGTTTGTGTGCCCCCCGCGAAGCGTAAACCGGCTCTTGGCACGATTTGACGACGATCGCCTGGTCAGTGGTCACACCCGTTGCGGGCTTGCCTGCAACCATGCCGGCCACGCTGACCAGTCCCTTATCGATCAGGGTCGCGGCATGGTCACGCGATCGTGCCAGTCCGCGTCGCACCAGTTCGGCGTCGAGTCGGAGTCTGCGACTCACGGTGAAACCGCGGCGGCGTGGCCTCCATCGGTCAACACCGAACGAAGCTGCGCGTGCACCGTGTCGAATACTTCCGGGTGCCTCTCGACCGGCAAGTCGTCGAGGTCATTGAGATGAGCCAGGGCCGCGTCAACTTCGGCGTTGCCGGTGCCGGTGCCGGTGCCGGGCGCATCAGGAGTCGATTCACTCATAGTCATATCCTTCCACTTCGGCGATCTGCATCGTATGGTCCGGGGTGTGCCATGCCAGTGTCAAAGCGGCTCGGATGAGCTCAATACTGTGCGCACCCCGATCGTGTACGACGAGCTTCTTGCCCTCACTGGCTACGCGTGCTCCCCCACACACCACGGTTTCTCCCTCGCGAGTCACCGCAGGATGTGCAGCGAAAAGACCGCCAAGGTCCGGTGCCACGAAGGTGGGGCGCAGCCGTGGCGGTGCATCGGCGATGTTCTGGAGCGAGCTGACGCCGGTGAGAACGGCCATGCTGTCCGCATCGATGTTGTTGGCGCCCTCGATGTCAGTGTCGAGACGGTCACCGACCACGAGCGGTGTCGAGCCGCCGACACGCTCGGTGGTTTCATCGAAAAGCGCCCGCTGTGGTTTGCCGGCAACGTGCGGTCGCTGTCCCGTGGCGTTAATGATCGCCTGTACCAACGAGCCGTTGCCCGGCGTGATGCCCCGGGCTGTCGGGAGGGTCAGATCGGTGTTGCTGGCCACCCAGGGCAAACCGCCATGGACGGCGTAGGCGCCTTCGGCGAGGTTTTGCCATGTCGTATCCGGATTGAAACCCTGGACAAACGCCGCGGTTTGTTCGGACAACACGTCGACGGGCACGAGGTCGCGCTCACGCAATGCCGCATAAAGGCCCACGGTCCCCACCACGAGCACCTCGGAGCCGGCGGGCACCAAATTGGCGACCATGTGGGCAGCAGCTTGCGCGGATGTCACCACGTCGCTGTCGGCGCCCACCGGCATACCGAGACCACGAAGCCGATCCGCGGTCATCTTGGGTGTGCGCGAAGCGTTGTTAGTGACATACGCCAAGTGCGAGCCCATTTCAGCCGCCCGACGAAGCGCGGCTGCAGCGCCCTCGACCGCCTCATCGCCGATATAGACCACGCCATCGAGATCAAACATCAAAATGTCATAAGCCTCAAGCAGCGGTCCGGACGAATCAGCCAGCGTCTTCACTTCTCGTGTCATGACTCGACGATAGTGCAGGCACACGCGAGCATGTGCTGACGTCAACGCTGACAAAGCTCATCGGCGGGCCCGCGCTGCGTTTAAAGCTCCGCCGGAGTTGGCCCTCAACGCGTACGGTGTCATCGACGCTTAACCGGGTGGCCGCCTTTTTGGCCTTGGCGGACCATGCGGTGCAGTCGAACACATCGACCTTCTGTTTGCTTTTTCGTGTGCTCCGAGAGGTTGCTACCCGGGGAACAACGATACGAAAGTTGGCAATCACGTCGCCGCTGGGCAATTCCATATGTTGCACTGCGCTTGAGACGCGGTCGATCAACTGAACCTGATTTGCTGGATTGTTCATGAACCACCTATCAGGCGGGCATAGTCGCCTACCTAGTGCCATGGGCCGTGGTTGTGCATCACCGCCTGCAACTGGTTGGCTGTGGACGACGGCGACCTGCTGCTAGCTCATTCCAGTGCTTTTACGCGTTCGCTCGCATCGGTGGTGTTGTTGCCGTCCACAGCGACCGTCCGATGGAACCACTCGACAGCCTCTTCGGTACGCCCGGCATCAAGGAGCGCATCGGCATAGGCATAACGCAATCGCGCAACCCATTCGGCCCGCGATTTACTGTGCAGGGGTTCGGTTTCAAGCAGGCGGATCGCCGCATCGACCTGACCGAGGTCGCGACGCGCCCCGGCAACGACGATCGACAGCTCAATTTGACCCGACTCGTCGAGTTGAGCCCGTATATCGGCGGTATCCATCTTGATGGCTTTTTCCGACCGGCCGAGCGCGCGCTCACAATCAGCCATCATCGGCACATAGTAGAACGCGCCGTTCATCCGTTTGGCTGCTCTGAACTCTGACAGCGCCTCGGCGAAGTCACCTTTGGCGTATGCGGTCTCCCCGACCGCTTCGCGCACCATCGGGTTGCGGGTCGCACGCGCGCGGGCAGCCAAAGCGTGCTTGTGTGCGGTTTGTGGATCTTCATGGAGCAGGAGTCCGGCCATCACCAGGTGGCGGGCAATGCGGTCGATCAATTTGTCGGGCAGCCCATTGAGCGCCCGCAGCGAAAACTTGTCTAGATCCTTTGCCGCAACGTCATCGGGGATCGGCGGGCCGTCATAAACTTGCTGGTCAACGGTGCGTTCTTCATCGTCGCGTCGTCTGAAGCCGCCATCGCGCCGCTCGGACCCTGCTGCTTTACCCCGGTATCCGTCGTCTCGTCTTGCCGCTGGCCGGCCTCGTTTGTCGCTCCCGGGTCGGCTGTCGGTACCTCCGCGGCGATCTGCACCAGCGCGGCCAGCACTACCGCGGTCCGAGCTTCCACCGCTGTCGCGACGGCCGGGATTGTTTGTGGGTCTACGTCCTTCTGCCATGCTCCGAAACCTACCTTCTTGCCCATACACGATGATGCATTGGTGTTGTCCTGCGATCGCAGATGCATCATCATGCCTTGGCGATGCAATACCGATATAAATGCGAAAGGGCCCCCCACTCGGGCGGCCCGTTATAAAAAATTTTCCGGCCACGACCAACTCTACCAAACAGTTCCCCCTGCAGTACCAACGGCGCACAAGGGCGTAACATACCGGGTAGGAATGTAAACCGGTGT
>JBBSRT010000134.1:0-4973 GCA_038242765.1 Propionibacteriales bacterium | reverse complement strand
TCGGTCAGGGGCACGTGGGCATGGTGGAAGCGGCCCAAAGTGTCGACCTCGTGCTCCAGCAAGGGCACCGATTTGCCAGCCATCGTCTTTATGAGCGTCCAGACGAGCGGCGAGTTTGTGAGTGCCTTGGCCCAGTTTGCGATAGCGACGGCCTTGGGCACGTAGACCCGGGATTTGCGCTTCTGGAATCCTTGGAGGATTAGGTCGACACATTCTTCGAGGCTTGTCGTGGTGTTGGCCGGATAAGGGAGCTTGCTACGGATTTCGCGGAACGACGGTAGGTCGCGTTCGGCGTTGCGGACGATGTCGGTGTCGATCCACGAGGGGTGGCATACGCCGACATCGATGCCCAGATGAGCCACTTCTTGGCGGGTTGCCAGTGCCAGTGACTCGGCGCCGGCCTTGCTGGCGGTGTAGGAAGCGAGTCCGGCCAGCGGTGTGAACGCGGCAAGGGACGACACCACGAGCGCGTAGCCGTTGGTCTTCTCCAAGTGCGGTATGGAGGATTTGAGGGTTCGGAACACGCCGTTGATGTTGATGTCGATGACGCGTTCGAAGGCACTGTCGTCGATTTGACGCACGGTGCCGTATGAAGCGATGCCGGCATTGGCCAACACGTAGTCGAGCCGGCCGAAGTGCGCGGCCGCTGCATCGATCGCGATGGCCAGCGCCGCGCCGTCACGGACGTCAGCGACCCAGACGCTTGCTGCGCTGCCGATGTCGGCTGCGACCGCATTCATCTCGTCGGGCTCGAGCCCAACGAGCGCCACGTTGCCGCCGCGGGCGGCGAACTCCTTTGCCACGCCGGCGCCAATCCCACGTGCAGCACCGGTTATCAGGGCGACTTTTCCGTTGAAACGTCGTGTCATGAGTTTTAACATACCGTCGGTATCCGAAATTGGGAAGTTTTGACCGATCTCTCTGCGTTCGTGTTGCCCTAACGCCTCAACGCAGAGAGATCGGGTTGGGGCGCGGCAGGTTTACCGGCTCGGAGTGCTTTTCGGGATTCATTCGTTTACGACGCTTCGACTTATTTGACGCGCATGCAAAAGGCTGGATGCGGCGCCGAGTTCGGACCGCATGTTTTCATTGTGCAGGTAGTAATCAAGGACGGCTTTGAGACTGCCTGGCACCGCATCGACATAGATCAGGTCGATGCACATCGAAGCACCGGTAGGGCGTTCTTCGACGCGCCATAGAAGTGCGGTGCGCCGCCAAGTGGCGGAATTTTCGAACCCAGATTTGACCTTAATGCCCAGGTTCGGTCTTTTGAGCATGAAGAAACCGACGTCCCACACTGCCTCCCAGGGCATGAAGGAGGCAAAACTCCAGCCGCGATGCCGGATGCCTTCGGGCGTGAGTGCAATGAAACCACGCCGATATGTCCCGATTACGACCTCGAAAAGGAAGGACCCGAACAGGAGGGCGACAACGAGGAAAAGCCACGCGCTTTCGAAGCCGTCACCAGTGCGGTAGGTATAGACGGTCGTGAACGAGGCAATTATCGCTACCACACTCATCAACACGACGATCCCGACGTGCATGGCGTTTACGTAACTGACGGCCAGCGCCGGCTTGCCGTCGAGTTCGATGAGTTCGAACGCCGATGCCAGTCGCCCGAAATCCCCGCCAGTGCTGCAAATATTGCGAAAGCTGTACCGATGGGAATCAGGACGAACAACTGCCACAGATGTCCACGGCGGAGATCGGTAACGGCAGGATTGACAGACGCGGAACCAGAAGAGGGCATCAGCGGCATCCTTCGTGAGAACTTTGGCACCAGCTCCCAGGTCTTCGCCGAGATCTTTGATGGCCAATCCAGTTCGGGCCGATCTAGAGTAGGCGATACTCTCGCCTCCATGACCGTTTCGGAGATTTTTGACCCGCTGGCGTGGCGTGCCGTGCCAGGCTTTGACGACCTCACCGATCTCACCTACCACCGCGCCGCCGAGCAGGGCACCGTACGCATCGCCTTCAATCGGCCCGAGGTGCGCAACGCCTTCCGACCGCACACCGTCGACGAACTGCTTCGTGTGCTTGAGCACGCACGCATCAGCTCCGACGTCGGTTGCATCCTGCTGACGGGCAACGGACCGTCGCCCAAGGATGGTGGCTGGGCATTTTGCTCCGGCGGCGACCAGCGGATCCGCGGCCGGCACGGCTATCAATATGCCGAGGGTGACACCGCGGACACCGTCGACAAAGCCAAACTGGGGCGCCTACACATCCTTGAGTGCCAGCGCATGATCCGCTTCATGCCCAAGGTCGTCATTGCCGTTGTGCCCGGCTGGGCCGCTGGTGGCGGACACAGCCTGCATGTCGTGGCCGACCTGACGATTGCGTCGGCCGAACACGGCCGATTCAAGCAAACCGATGCTGATGTCGCCAGTTTTGACGGCGGTTTTGGTTCGGCCTATCTCGCCCGTCAAGTCGGGCAAAAGTTCGCCCGCGAGATCTTCTTCCTTGGGGACGAATACTCAGCTGCCGATGCGCACCGAATGGGCATGGTCAATGCCGTCGTACCGCATGCCGAACTTGAGAAGGTGGCGCTCGCGTGGGGCGCGAAGATCAACGGCAAGAGTCCGACCGCGCAACGGATGCTCAAATATTCGTTTAACCTGATCGATGACGGGCTTGTCGGCCAGCAGGTTCTCATGGGAGAGGCCACGCGGCTGGCCTACCAAACCGACGAGGCCGCCGAGGGACGCGAAGCGTTCCTAGAGAAGCGCGATCCTGACTGGAGCGACGTCCCTTATTACTACTGACCTTATTACTACTGAACGCAGATGCCCCGTCCGACTAATGAGATCTGTATCTCAATAGGTGGCCGGGGCGACGACGAGCCGATATCCTGCCTCGAATGAGCGTCGTCCCCGAAGAGCAGACCGTGGGTTCTCGAATCGGCGTCGTCGCCGAGTCGCAACCTGGTGAGAACCGGGTCGCTGCGACACCGGCGACCGTGTCCCAGTTGATTGCCCTCGGCTATGCGGTGGCGCTCGAGTCCGGGGCAGGTCTTGCAGCGAGCTTCACCGACGGTGCCTATGCCGAGGCAGGCGCCACGATTGGCTCCCGTGCCGATGTATGGCGCAGCGCCGTCGTCTTCAAGGTCAATGCACCGACCAACGACGAGATCGCGCTGTTAGCCGACAGTGCGATGCTTATCAGCCTGCTCAGTCCGGCATTCAATCCCGACCTCGTCGACAAGCTCGCGCAGCGCTCGATCACCGCGCTCGCCATGGATGCGGTGCCTCGAATTTCCCGGGCGCAGTCCCTTGACGTGCTCAGCTCGATGGCCAACATCGCGGGCTACCGCGCCGTCGTGGAAGCCGCCCACGTCTTCGGTCGTTTCTTCACCGGCCAGATCACCGCTGCCGGCAAGGTCCCGCCGGCCAAGGTTCTGGTGGCGGGGGTCGGTGTCGCCGGACTGGCAGCCATCGGCACCGCAAACAGTCTCGGGGCCATCGTGCGCGCCACCGATCCCCGTTCTGAGGTCGCCGATCAGGTCGCCTCGATCGGCGGTGAATACATCGCTGTCGACGTCGAACAGGAGCAGAGCACCGACGGCTACGCCAAGGCGACAACACAGGCATACGACCGGCGGGCCGCCGAGATTTATTCGGAGCAGGCTGCCGACGTCGACATCATCATCACCACCGCGTTGATTCCGGGCCGCCCGGCGCCACGGTTAATCACCGCCGACGACGTGGCCAGCATGAAGTCCGGCAGCGTCATCGTCGATATGGCCGCGCAACAGGGCGGCAATGTCGACGGTTCGAAACCCGGCGAGGTCGTCGTCACCGGAAACGGTGTGACGATCATCGGCTACACCGATCTGGCCGCCCGCCTGCCCACGCAGGCCTCACAGCTCTACGGAACGAACCTCGTCAACCTGATGAAACTCCTCACCCCGGGCAAGGACGGTCAGGTCGTGCTCGACTTCGACGACGTCGTCCAACGCGGTATGACGGTGGTGCGCGAAGGTGACAAGACCTGGCCACCCCCACCGGTCGAGGTATCGGCCGCACCCAAGGTGGCCCCGGCTGCGAAAATCGCCGAAAAACCCGAGCCCAAACCGATGACCACCGGGCGGCGCTATGGACTTGTCGGCATCGGTGCGGCGCTGCTCTTCTTGCTCGCCGCCCTCGCGCCGAGGCAACTTACCGGCAACCTCACCGTCTTCGTACTTGCGGTCGTCATTGGTTATTACGTGATCGGCTAGGTGCACCACGCGCTGCACACGCCGCTGATGTCGGTGACCAATGCGATCAGCGGCATCATCGTGGTCGGCGCCCTGCTGCAGATCGTGCACGATGACACGGCCGTCATGGTCTTGTCATTTGGCGCCATCCTCGTAGCGAGCATCAACATCTTTGGCGGCTTCGCCGTGACCCGACGCATGCTCAGCATGTTTTCGAAAGGCTGATCTCGATGACTGCCGAATCCGCAGCCCAGGCCGCATACATCGTCGCCGCCCTGCTGTTCATCCTCAGCCTGGCCGGGCTTTCCAAACACGAAAGCGCACGAGCCGGCATCGCGTACGGCATCGCCGGCATGGTCATTGCACTCGTGGCCACGATCGGGGTCGCAGCACAGGACGCGAAGGCCATCGCGATCGCGTTGTTGTTCTTGGCGATGGCCATCGGTGCCGTCCTCGGACTCTGGCGAGCCAAGACCGTCGAGATGACGGCGATGCCCGAACTCATCGCGATCTTGCACAGCTTCGTCGGGGCTGCCGCCGTCCTCGTCGGCTGGAATGGCTACCTCGAGGTCGAGGGCAGTAATGGTCAGACCGAGATCGCGCCCGACCTGCTGGGTATCCATCACGCCGAAGTATTCATCGGGGTATTCATCGGTGCCGTGACGCTCACCGGTTCCGTGGTGGCGTTCCTCAAACTGTCGGCCCGCATCAAGTCCGCGCCACTGGTGCTGCCAGGCAAGAACCTTCTCAATCTCGGTGCGCTCGTAGCGTTCGT
>JBBSRT010000133.1:0-5012 GCA_038242765.1 Propionibacteriales bacterium | reverse complement strand
CACGCCACCGTCATACGGGCAGTGCCGTCATCGACAACGGGGAGCCGGCCGCCGGCGGCTGCGCCGAGCAGTGCCAGCATGGCATCGGCGGCGGCCGTGGTGGCGATCCGCGGAGCAGCTCCGGTCTCGACCGCCGATGCGACGTCAATGGTCAGGTTCAGCTTTCGTGCGCTGCCCAACGGGATTTCCAACACGACGGTCGTGTCGTCGGTGGCCCGCAGTGTTGCTCCGGTTTCGGCGTGCTCGGCGGTGTCGTCGGCGGCGAAGATCCACGTCGACGGTGCGCCGAGGCGGTGGATGGGGTTGAGCGTCATACGGCCGGCCCACAGCAGATCCGGTGCGGCCATCGCCAACGAAAGGGCACGTACGCCACTGTCGGAGCGTCGGCGGCCGTCAACGCGACGAGCATTGTCGCCGCCGGCAATGAGGTCTTCGATAGCTGACTCTTCAAAACGCTCCAGAAGGTCGGCGACCGGCTCATTCATTCGGTCTATGCCCGCAACCGAGACCGGCCCGGGGATGATGCAAACCTCATCGGCGCCATAGCGGGCATCATGGGCCTGCCACAGCGAGTCTGAACGCCACCAGCGCCGCACATCCTGGTCGAGCAGGGGCACGAAGTTGGGCGGTTTGCCCACGGTCTTGCAGAGTTCGACGAAAAACGCGTTGTCAGCCGGGTGCAGTTGCACCGTCTGGGCGCTCGGGTAGGCATTGGTGAGTTGGTCAATCGCGACAACGGGATTGTCTGCGGCTTCGGCGTCGACAAAAATCGTCTCAACGGGGCCTCGATCGGCACTATTGAGGCGGGCCTCGGCGCGTTGAAGCATCGCATGAAAACGTGTCCGCCAGGTGTCGTCGGCCCACGTCGAGTCTGGTGCGGCCAGAGCCGCATAACGTACAAGCCACTGCGCATACGTCATCGCGGCGACATCACCGAAATAGGGCTTTGCTGTCGAGTCGAGTGCGGCAATTATCTCGGTTCGCTTGGCCTGTACGGCGTCGGCATCGCCGGCCACCTCGTCGAGCAACCGTCCGCAGCGCGAAGCAGCATTGTCGACCTCATGGATGTCAGCGCCGAGCTGGCTGCGCCCAGACGCGATACCGGCGACGGCAGAACCGGCACCCACCCAGTCGGGAGTGCCTTTGGTCTGCACGAGGAGTTGTTTGACCTCATCGGAGGTTGTCGCCTCGAGAGTCGCCATTGCTGCGGTGCCCACCAGCACGCCATCGAGTGGCATGGCGCGGAAACCGAGTTTCGTCGACCACTGACCGGTGAGATAGTCGGCGGCTTTCTCGGGTGTTCCGACGCCGCCGCCGACGCACACGACGACGTTGTCGCAATCACGCAGGTCGGCGTATGAGGCCAGCAGGAGTTCGTCGAGGTCTTCCCACGAATGGTGACCGCCGGCTTTGCCGCCCTCGATCTGCACGATGATCGGAGTCGGCGCGACCTCGCGGGCGATCTCAATGACGGACTTGATTTGCGCCTGTGTTCCCGGCTTGAAAGACACATAAGCCAGCCCGGCGGCGCGCAATTGTGCAACCAGTTCGATCGCATCATCGAATTCAGGAACACCGGCGGAGACGATAAGGCCATCAATGGGCGCGCCCGCGGCGCGAGCACGCTGCACGAGCCGCTTGCGTCCGACCTGCATGTTCCACAGGTAGGGATCCAAGAAAAGAGCGTTGAACTGATAGCTGCGACCCTCATCGAGCAACGTGTCGAGTTGAGCGATGCGGTCGGCGAAAATGTTTTCTGTGACCTGCCCACCGCCTGCAAGTTCAGCCCAATATCCGGCGTTGGCAGCGGCGGCGACGATGTCCGCATCGACCGTGGTCGGAGTCATTCCGGCCAGCATGATCGGCGACCGGCCCGTCAGCCTGGTGAAACGCGTCTCGAGCCGCATGGTGCCATCGGGCAGGCTCACAACTTTGGGCGCGAATTCACGCCACGGCCGTGAAGTTTTCGCATTTGAGCCCGGTTTGGCTAGCAACCGATGACCGCGACGCGTCGTGGTTGCCACCATCTGCAACTCGAGGCCGCGAAGGTCACGGGACGTCAAACGTGTCAACAGGTCAGCCGGTCCGAGGTCGAGGATCCACTCGGCGCCGCTATCGACAACGTGCTCCAGTGATTGGACCCAGTCGACCGGATCAACGACGGAGGCCGAGGCGAGCTTGTGCGCCCACTGCGAGTCGATGCCACAGGCGCGTGCCCAGTCGGCGACGAGATCGGCGGCCTCAGCTAGTTCGGGATGGTGGAAGGCCGCTTGCGCGGTGAGCGGCTCGAAAACCGGTGCGAAAGCGGTGCCGCCCCGCTTTTTGGCCGTACGGTCGGCTGTTTCGCGCGTCGAGATCTGCGCACAGCGGCGCTCGACGGCACCCAACGCCTCCGGGGCGCCGGACAGGACGAAGGAGCGGCGGCCGTTGCGGACATGGCGCACGGCACGACCTGCGGCCTGCGAGAAGTCGGCAATGATGTCATCAAGGGCGCCGACGTCAATGTCGGTGACGCTCACCATCGCGGGCATTCCGCCCTTGGTGAGCAGGTTGCGACGACGACCCACGAGGGTGGTCGCGACGCCTATCATGCGGGCAACGGCAAGGATTTCGGCGTCTTCATGGCCGCTTTGCGAGACTGCTTCGCCGGCCAATGCGCCTTGCGAGTGAGTGATCACCGCTGCCGGTACCGTGATCCGCGGGTCGACGCCTTGGCGTTTCAGCGCCCTGATGCCGGCCAGTTGCGTGAGCAGTATTCCCGGCAGCGACGCGGCGACCGACGACAGAACGTCGGCGGCAGGGATAGCCTGCGCATCCACATCATCGGCGGATTCGGCCACGATCTGTGCGCTGGCCCATGCGACGGGATCGAAGTCCAGATCTGCGGCTGCCATCTCTACCTGTGCGGGTGCCAACAACGTCTGGGCTTGCTGGACGAGGGCTTCGAGTTCGCCTTCAAGAGCGAAGTCGCGGATCAGCACGGCAAGCGGTGCAAGCCAGTCGACGCCTTGGCCGCCGAAGGCCAATGCATACGGTGCACCATCATTGAGGCGATCGGCGACGGTGCGCGCCTGATGGGTAGAAGCAGGAGCAAGTTCGGTAGTCGTCATGGATACCATTATTACATAAAAGATGAGGTATCCCTCATCTTATCCTGAGGCTTCCCTCACATTCGGCCGCACCGCAGCCCCAAAATTTCCCGTGAGCCTGCCGTTAGGCATGCGACACGCCGTAGAAAACCTGCGCAACGTATGGCTGAGCGGAAGTGCGGGTCAGACGCCGCCGGTGAGAGTGAGCCCGCCGTCGAGGACGAGATTGCGACCGGTGATCCAACTCGAATCATCGGACAATAAAAACGCGACAGCCGCGCCGATGTCGCTGGGCTCACCGAGGCGCTTCAGTGGGTATTGCTGCGACACCTCGTTCTCGCGGCCCTCATACAGCGCTTGCGCGAACTTCGTCTTGACGACCGCCGGAGCGACCGCATTGACCCGTATGCCCGGTCCGAGCTCGACTGCGAGTTCTTCGGTGAGGTGAATGAGCATCGCTTTCGAAGCGCCATAGAAACCGATCATCGGAGCCGGTTTGATGCCGGCGACTGATGCGACATTAACAATCGCACCGCCGTTGTCGCCCATCCATGCGCGGTGCACCTTTTGCGACCATGACAACGCCGACAACACGTTGACCTTGAATATCTTGTCGGCTGCTTTCAGGTCCATCTCGATCATGGGGCCATAGACCGGGTTGATGCCGGTGTTGTTGACCAGGAAGTCGATGCGGCCATATTTTTCGAGGGTTTGCGCCACCGCATCATCTTGGTGGACCGCATCATCGCCGGAGCCGGCAACGGCGAAGGCATTGCCGGCACCGAGATCTTCTACGGCCTCGGCAAGCGCTTCGGGTTTACGCGCCGTAATGCACACCTTCGCTCCATCGGTGACCAACCGCCGCGCGATGCCAAGACCAATACCGCGACTGGCTCCGGTGACGATGGCAACCTTGCCGTCGAAGCGACCGCCCTCGTTGCTCATGCTTTGCTCCTCATGTCCTGATCCTCACGAGAGGCGCTCGACGACCATGGCCATACCCATGCCACCGCCCACGCACATCGTCTCGAGGCCGAACTGCTTGTCGTGGTGCTGAAGCGAGTTGACCAGAGTGCTGGTGATGCGGGCACCGGTCATACCGAACGGATGACCAACGGCGATGGCGCCGCCGTTGACGTTGAGCTTGTCCATCGGGATGCCCAGCTCGCGGGCCGAACCCAACACCTGGACGGCAAACGCCTCGTTGAGCTCGAAAAGGTCAATGTCATCGATTCCCATGCCGGCATGCTTGAGTGCCTGGCGGGTGGCTTCGATCGGTCCGAGGCCCATGATTTCGGGTGACAAGCCGGTGACTCCGGTCGACACGATGCGTGCCAGTGGCTTCAAACCGAGATCCTTGGCGCGTTGATCGCTCATGATCACCAGAGCTGCGGCGCCGTCATTGAGTGCGCAACAGTTGCCAGCGGTAACGGTGCCGTCGTGCCGGAATACCGGCTTGAGTCCGGCCAAGGCCTCCATCGTCACGCCCGCACGTGGACCGTCGTCACGGTCGACAATCGATCCGTCGGGCAGTGACACGGGGGTGATGTCTTTGGCCCAGAAACCGTTGGCGATCGCCGCTTCGGCCAGATTTTGGCTGCGTGCACCAAACTCGTCCTGCTCTGCACGGGTGATGCCGGTGACCTGTGCGACGTTTTCGGCCGTTTGTCCCATCGCGATGTAGACGTCGGGCAGATTGCCGTTTTCGCGCGGATCCCGCCAGGTCTTGCCGCCTGCGGCAATCTCCCGCGTACGAAGCACCGCGTCATCAAAGATCGGGTTGTTGAGTTCCTGACCGGGAATCGAGTCGCTGTTTCCCTTGGTGAATCGGCTGACCGCTTCGACGCCCGCCGAGATGTAGACGTCTCCTTCACCGGCCTTTATGGCATGGAAAGCCATTCGGGGGGTTTGAAGGCTTGATGT
>JBBSRT010000132.1:0-5018 GCA_038242765.1 Propionibacteriales bacterium | reverse complement strand
TGTCACCGTCGACGGACAGCCATACGCCGAAGATGCCGGCCACGAGCATTTTCGGTGACCCAGCTGGTGGTGGCGAGAGTGATACTCGAGTTTGGGCACCGTATGGGAGAGCACCGGCCTCAGGATCAGATCGTGGTTTTCGAAGAAGGCGGCACGTTGTCTCGTCGAACGCTTCAACCTACGCAAGACCCACGGCAGCCGTAGGCGTTGCGCCCGAACTGCTCCGGTTCTGGGCCAGCGAACCATGGGTTGTCGCCAAACCAGCGAAGACGGTGTTGTCTTTGATGAACGCCGGTACGCCCGAAACGCGCCTTGCGGGCGCGGGCAATGGTGGCCGCGGTTATTTCGCGGGCACTGACTTGACCGTCAGCGATGAGTCCGGCAACCGCGGTTGCGTCATGTTCGGCGAGTGCATGGTCGCCGAAAGCATGGACGTCGTCCACTCTCAGCGGCTGACTTTGCCAGCCTTGAGACAACCGGTGCACACATTGAGACGTTTGGGAGTCCCGGACACGACAGCACGTACACGCTGAATGTTGGGATCAAAACGACGCTTCGTACGTCGGTGCGAGTGGGACACGTTGTGGCCAAAGCCTGGTCCCTTACCGCAGACATCGCATACCGCTGCCACAGCGACCACTCCCGGATTAGTTGAGTCGGAAAAGTTGAGAAACAAGTTGGTGTGTCCAAGCAGGACAACTGACCCAGACTATCTGATAGGGCAACGTTGACGCGAATCGGCCACACCGCCGGGACGCCACGGGGGCGCTGACCGCGACACGGCAGCATAGACACACGGCAACACATGTTGGCTACGAAGCCGATACTCTCGCTGCATGAGCGTGCAGATGACGACAGAGGCGTTCACCAACTGGTCCCATGCCTGTGTGGTGGCGCTGGGCGATGCGCGCGCCGAAATCGATGCGCTCAATGTCTTCCCCGTCCCCGACAGCGACACCGGTACCAACGTCTACCTCACCTTTGTTGCCGGACATGAGGCAATTACTGCTGCCGAGGCCGACGTGCCGATCCCCGCACTGCTCAAAACGTATGTCGATGGCCTCCTGGTGGGCGCCAAAGGTAATTCGGGTGTCATCTTGTCGCAACTCCTGCGTGCTTCGTTCGGCGAACTCGCCAAGACCGCCACGATCGAACCACGGTCAGTGTCCGAGGGCTTCAGGGTTGCCGCCGATGCCGCCTATGCCGCGGTCGGCCGGCCTGTCGAAGGCACCATCTTGACCGTTGCCCGCGCTGCGGCCATCGGCGCGGCTGAGGCCGTCGAGGCAGGCAAGCGCACCCGCGAGACCTTTGCTGCCGCTGCCATCGCGGCACGTGCCGCACTGGCCAAGACCCCCGAGCAGATGGATCGTCTCAAGCAGGCTGGCGTCGTCGATGCCGGCGGACGCGCTCTCGTGGTGGTGCTCGATGTCACCGAGCGCGCGTTGACAGGCCGATTCGATGGGGCCGTACGACGGGGGCGTGCGCCCATGCCGATGCCGGTGCTCGGCGAAGACTTTGTCGAAGGCGGACCCGCATACGAGGTGATGTACCTACTCAATGCCGCCGATGAGGCGATTGAGGAATTGCGGCACACGCTCGATGCGCTCGGTGATTCCCTCGTTGTGGTCGGCGGAGACGGTTTGTGGAATGTCCACGTCCATGTCGATGATGTGGGAGCCGCGGTGGAGGCCGGTATGGCTGCGGGCAAGCCTTTTCGCGTCGCAGTAACCCATTTCGCTGACCAGATCGCCGCACAGCGCGGCCATGTTGCTGCCATGCACGACAAGGCGGGTCGCGTCGTCATCGCTGCGGTGACCGGTCAGGGGCTGGCTGCTCTCTATCGCGAGGCTGGCGCGCAGACCCTCGAATTCACTCTTTCGCACCAGGTGACGACCGCACAAATGGCGCAGGCTTTTACCGATGCCCATGCCGCGGAGATCATCGTATTGCCCAACGCCGCGCGCTTCGTGGCGATGGCCGAGGCGGCTGCGCGCGACGCCCGCGCCGCAGGCACACGCATCGCTGTCATACCGGCCCTGGCCCAGGTGCAAGGGTTGGCCGCCCTGGCCGTCCACGATCCGGGCAAAGACTTCGACGACGATGTCGTGGCAATGTCAAGTGCCAGTGGGCATACCCAGCACGGTGCTCTGACCATCGCGACCAACCAGGGCATGACCATGGCCGGCGCATGTGAGCCCGGCGATTTTCTTGGCGTCGTTGCAGGCGACTTTGCCGTGGTGGGCCAAGACGCCAAACAGGTTGCGATCGATGTGTTGGACCGAATCGTGTCTCCGAGCGCCGAGATGGTCACCCTCGTTGTCGGTGCCGACGCCCATGATGGACTCACCGACGCACTCGAGCAGCATTTGAGGGAGTCGCGCCCCGACGTTGACACCGTCGTCTATGCCGGGGGACAAGAAAACTATCCCCTGTTCATCGCCGTCGAATGAGTTCAGCCATGACGTCGCTCACCCTCCACACCAAGCTCGGCTTCGTCGTCGGCGACAAAACCGGCAAGGCGTTGGCGCGCGCCCTTGACCTGCACACCGTCGAGGACCTGCTCCGGCATTATCCGCGCCGTTATTTCGAGCTCGGCGCCCTGACCGACCTCGGCAAACTCGTACCCGGCGAGCTGGTCACCGTGATGGCGCGCATCAAATCGGTCAAGAATTACCAATTCGGCCCCGGTGGGCGCAAGACCCGTACCGAAGTTGTGGTCTCCGATGGCACCGGCGACCTGACGCTGACCTTTTTCCAGCAGGCGTGGCGAGCCGCCAAGTTGCCGATCGGGGCGCTCGGTATGTTCGCCGGGCAGGTCAACCTGTTTCGCGGCGAGCGTCAACTCACTCATCCCGACTACGACCTTTTTGACGAATCCGGCGGGCTCGAGCAGACATCGCGGCTGTCCAGAGGTGTCATACCGATCTATCGAGGCAGCGCGGCGATGCCCTCATGGAAGGTCGAGACATGCGTCGCGCTGGTGCTGGATGCGTTGCAGGGGCTCGACGACCCACTGCCGGAGGCATTGCGAACGCAATACGGCTTTTGGGATCTTGTCGGCTCCTTCGAAGCGATCCACCGGCCGCGCAACCCCACCGATTATGCGAAGGCGCGCGACCGATTCCGCTATGAGGAGGCGTTCATCATTCAGACCGTTTTCGCTCAGCGTCGTCGAGACATCGAATCCTCGGCCGCCATCGCGCGGCCCAAGGTCAGCGGCCGATTGCGCGAACGGTTTGAACAACGCCTGCCCTTTGAGCTCACCCAAGGTCAGCATAAGGTGCTTTCTCAGCTGACCGACGACCTTGCCCAAGCCCATCCGATGCACCGGCTTCTCCAAGGCGAAGTCGGATCGGGCAAAACGGTGGTGGCGCTGCTGGCAATGCTGCAGGTGATTGATTCGGGCGGCCAGGCGGCGCTGTTGGCACCCACCGAAGTGCTTGCTGCGCAACACTTTTGGTCGATCACCCGGCTGCTGGGCGACCTTTCCAAAAGCGGGATGCTCGGTGGCGCCGAAGGGGCGACGCGAGTGCGGCTGTTGACCGGGTCGATGGGCGCGGCAGCGCGAAACGAGTCGATGCTGGATGCAGCTTCGGGAGTCGCCGGCATCGTGATCGGCACCCACGCTCTCATTCAAGACCGCGTCCAATTCGCCGAACTCGGATTTGTCGTTGTCGACGAACAGCACCGTTTTGGCGTCGAACAACGTGCTGCGCTTGCCGCAAAAGCCGAGATACGGCCCCATGTGCTCGTGATGACTGCGACGCCGATCCCGCGCACCGTGGCGATGACAGCATTCGGTGACCTGGAGACATCGATCTTGGCCGAGCTGCCAGCCGGGCGACAACCGATCCAGACGACGGTGGTGCCGGCTGCGCTCAAGCCGGCGTGGTTGACTCGCACATGGCAGCGGGTCCGCGAAGAGGTCGGCAAGGGTCGCCAGGCCTACGTCATTTGTTCGCGGATCGGCGGTGATGACTCTGAATCACAGACTGCCTCCGTTCTCGACCTGCACCAACAGTTGGCAGCCGGAGAGCTTGATGGACTACGCGTCGAGGTGCTGCATGGCCGGATGACGCCGGTCGACAAGGAGGCGACGATGACACAATTTGCGATCGGCAAGATCGACGTGCTCGTGGCGACAACCGTGATCGAGGTCGGTGTTGATGTGCCCAACGCCTCGGTGATGGTCGTCATGGACGCCGACCGTTTTGGCGTCTCGCAGCTCCACCAACTGCGCGGACGGGTCGGACGCGGCACCGAGCCGGGCCTTTGCCTCTTGGTCAGCGACGCCGACAGCGAGGCGCCGGCGTGGGAGCGCCTCAATGCGGTCGCTTCCACCACCGACGGTTTCGAGCTCTCCCGACTCGATGTCGAGTTGCGCCATGAGGGTGACGTGTTGGGCACCAACCAGTCGGGGGTTCGGTCGAGTTTGCGGCTGCTGTCAGTCGTTCGCGACGAAGAGGTCATCGAACGCGCACGCAACGATGCGGCCGCCTTCATCGCCGGCAATGCTGACCTATCGGCGGTGCCAGCGCTGGCAGAAGCGGTTCGCCGGCTCGAAGACTCCGATGAGTCGGCCTACCTGGACAAAACATGACACGCATCATTGCGGGCAGCCACGGCGGCCGGCGGATACAAACGCCAGCCGGGGACAACACACGGCCAACGACCGACCGCGTCCGCGAGGCACTGTTTTCGGTGCTGCAGTCTCAATTCGGCACCCTGGAGGGCGGGCCGTTAGAGGGCTTGCGCGTCCTTGACCTGTTTGCCGGCTCAGGTGCCATTGGTCTCGAAGCGCTGTCGCGAGGAGCCGCGGCTGCCGACCTGATCGAACACGACCGCAAAACAGCCGAGGTCATCAAAGCGAACGTTGTTGCACTCGGTCTCGGAGGAGCCCGCGTCGTCGTCAGCAGCGCCGCGCGGTTCGTGCAGCAGTCGCCGCCCACGCCATACGATGTGATCTTCCTCGACCCGCCTTACGCCTTCGAAGCTGACCAGTTGAGCGACCTGCTGAC
>JBBSRT010000131.1:0-5079 GCA_038242765.1 Propionibacteriales bacterium | reverse complement strand
TAGCTCGAACCTCTGGCTGTTCATGGCCGTCCTGATGGTGTGCTTCTACCTGGCCTCGTCGGGTGCCAGTGCGGCATATCTGACCGTCAGTGAGATCTTCCCGATGGAGACCCGCGCGTTGGCCATCGCGTTCTTCTATGCCGTGGGCACGGCTATCGGTGGCATCAGCGGCCCGTTGTTGTTTGGCGAACTGATCAATTCGGGTGAGCGTGGCAACGTGGCACTCGGCTTCTACATCGGGGCGGGTGTCATGGCGCTGGGCGGCGTCATCGAACTGGTCTTCGGTGTCAAGGCCGAGGGGGAGTCACTCGAAGACCTCGCAACACCGCTAACAGTGCACGACGCTGAGGATGAAGGCGCAACGGCGGAGGACGCCGGTGATGCAGACGATGACGGTGACGGTGATGGTGACGACGATGAGGAAACCAGCACCAAGGCCGACGACTCTGAAAGAGCCGAATCTGATCGCGCCCGAGGCGAACGGATCGCGGCTCGAGGCGATCGCCGGCAGGCCTCAAATGTTGGGGCAAGACGCTATCGTCCTGGCCATGGACAGGCAATGTATTCGCCCTGGATGTCGACGTCCTCGCCAACAAATCAGGACGAGACGCTCGATCACGAGATTGAAACTCTCGCCAACGTTGTGGCCGAGAAGGGCGAACTCACCTCGCGTGCGCTGTATGACATCTCCGGTGCCAAATACTGGGGCCCGGGCCGTTTCCGCGGAGCGCTTCGCGAAGCCGTAGCCGACGGACGGATCGCTCGACGAGGCAATCGACGGTTCGGGCCGGCCGACTAGTTCTTGGCGACAAAGTCGACGAAGACGTCCAACGCATCGGGATCGGTCAGCGCGCCCTTGGCAGCAGCCTGCTCGATGGAGGCGCCGAGCAGTATCTTCTTGATCGGAACCTCGAGCTTTTTGCCCGATAACGTATGGGGGAGCGCACCGACCTGATGGATCTGGTCTGGCACGTGGCGTGGCGATAGGCGCGCACGCAACGCCGATGAAATGGTGCGGCGAATGTCATCGTCCAACGTCAGGCCGTCGGCCAACACGACAAAAAGCAACAGGGTACCGGCGCCGCCCTCGTTGTCCTCGAGGTGAACCACGATGCTGTCGAGCACCTCGGGTAGCCCCTCGACGACCGTGTAGAACTCCGAGGTGCCTAGTCGAACCCCACCGCGGTTGAGTGTTGCATCGCTGCGGCCGGTGATGACGCAGGACCCGTTGTCGTTGATGGTGATCCAATCGCCGTGGCGCCAAACGCCAGGGATGTCCTCGAAGTAAGCCGATCGGTAGCGAGAACCATCGTCGTCCCCCCAAAAGCCGACCGGCATCGAAGGCATCGGTCTGGTGATCACGAGTTCGCCCAGCGAACCGATCACTGGTTGATTGTGTGCGTCATAGGATTCAACGGCCGCGCCAAGAAGGCGGCAGGGGATCTCGCCGGCGTATACCGGCAGGATCGGTGCAGCGCCAACAAATGCTGCGCAGACGTCCGTACCACCTGAGGTCGATCCCAGGAGTGCTTCGCTGCTGACCGCTTCGTAGACCCAGCGGAACCCTTCGGCGGGTAGTGGTGCCCCGGTTGAACCGATGCCCCGCAGCCCAGAAAGGTTGGCGATCTCGCGTGGCACGATGCCGGCTTTGCGGCATTGCAGGAGGTACGGGGCACTTGTGCCGAAGTAGGTGATGCCGAGTTCGCCGGCCATTTCCCACAGCATGCCCAGATTTGGGCTTGCCGGGTTGCCGTCGAACATGACGATCGTCGAGCCGACCGCAAGACCGGAGATGAGGTAGTTCCACATCATCCAGCCGGTGGTCGAAAACCAGAAGAAACGGCTTTCAGGCCCTAGATCATTGTGCAGGCCGAGGGTCTTGAGGTGTTCTATGGTGATGCCGCCGTGAGCATGGATGATCGCTTTCGGTAGCCCGGTGGTGCCCGATGAAAACAGAACATAGAGCGGTGCGTTGAACGGCAACCGGTCGAAAGCGAGTTCCGCGCTCTGGGCGACGAATTCGTCCCAGCTGATCGATTGCGGAGCGCCCGGGGGAGGGGTCGCCTGATCGTCAAGGTAAGGCAGCCACACCAGCGTTTCGACGCTGGGCAAATCTTCGAGGATGGCCGACACCTCACCGCGCCGGTCGATGGGTTTGCTGCCATAGGCGTAACCGTCAACGGCGAAAACGAGCTTCGGTTCGATCTGCTGCCAACGGTCGGTCACGCTCTGGGTACCGAACTCGGGAGCACACGAACTGAAAATCGCCCCAAGGCTGGCTGCGGCAAGCAGGACGATGAGGGTTTCGGGAATGTTCGGCGCGTAGGCCGCAACGCGGTCGCCACGGACGACGCCGGCGCGAATGAGTCCGGATCTGGCGCGTGCCACCTGATCGCGAAGTTCGGCTGCGGTCAGTGAAACGTCGGGCCGACTCTGAGAACGCGCCATGATGACAATGTCATTGTCGTCTCTTCCGGGCATTCGTAGCATCGCTTCGGCATAGTTGACACGGACCTCGGGGAACCACGTCGCGCCGGGCATAGCGTCGTCGGCCAAGGCGACGGTCGGTTCGCCATCGCCGGGAATCTCGAAATATCGCCACAGTGACAGCCAAAAGGCGTTGAGATCGGTCACCGACCAGTCTCGAAGCCTCTCATAATCGGTGAAGGTGGGCCCACCCTCATTGGACAGCCAGGCCATGTAGTCCTCGATGCGCGGGTTGGCATCAACCGGCGGTTCCCAGAGTGTTTGCGAAGCATCGGTCATCGGTTGCTCCTTTCGTCGGCCGCTGCATCAGCAAGCCAGATCAGTTTGTGCGAAATTGCGTATGCCGCAGCGCCGAGCGGCGGCATGATGAGCCACGCCCATACCGAATCGATGACGCCGAGGAAGAAGGCCAGGATCGCCATTATCGTCAGGCAGACGGCCAGGAGGCTTGTCAACTGTGGCTGACGCACATGCAGCGCCCTCAAAATTAGTTGGCCTGCCGCGAAGGAGAGGACCGCGACAACGACGATGGCCAGCGAGCCCCACCGGCCCCCACCTGACGATGTGCCGCGAAAAGAGCTGAAGAGTTGGGCGAAAAACCCGACGAGTCCGATGCTGAGGCAGCTGACGAGCAAACCGGTGATGGCTGCTGCCGATATCTGCGGTAAACGCGGCGGTCGCCAACTGGTAGCGCGGCGCGAACTGGTCGATATTTTCCTCCAGCCACCTGCGCCGAGGCTTTTGGTCATCTGCCCGACGCGCGCCGAGCCACCGCTGACGGCGCCGGCGGTCTTCTTGCCCCAGTGCCTATTTTTTTGCGCCCCATTCGTTTGCAGCCTTTGGAGACCTGGCTTCTGCGTTCGAGACTGCGCCGACTTCGCCGCCGGACGACGGTTGACTGTTCTCGGCGCGTTCGTGACCGGTTTGGTGCCGCGATTTGCCGCCGGCCTCCCGAAACGCATTGTTTGTTCTGGAGGCTTTCGGACGGCCTTCTTCTTGACGACGCGTTTCACGACTTTTTTAGTCGGTTCCTGCTCCTCGGGCATGGGGCAAGTCTCCCATACGCCGGCCGTGCGGCCGTCGCAGAATGTGGCGATCGGGGTAGGTGGTTATGCTCGAGAGATAGTCCACCGTTGTTGGAAGAAGGCGTCATGGGATTTGACCAATATCACGAACTGGCAGACGAGCTTTCGGCTGAAACGCGCACTTTTGCCCGAATGTGCGCCAACCTGACCGAGGAGGCCGAAGCGATCGGCTGGTATGAGCAGCGGATGTCGCTTGAGCCCGATCCGATGTCGCGCGCGATCATGAGCGACTCGTTGGGCGAAGAGTTTAAGCATTTCAGCATGGACTTGGAATTCCTGTTGCGTAAGAAGCCGGTATGGCGTGAAACGGCGCGCCGCATCCTGTTCCAGGAGGGGGACATTGTCCAAAACGGAGAGGCTGCCGAGGCCGCCGCCGGCGAACCGGAGACCGCCCCCGACGTGCCCTACCGGTCGGATTCATCGGGAGCATTGGGCATCGGAAGTTTGAAGGGAAAAACAGCATGAGCAGCAGCAACCATCTACTACGGCAGCACGCACCGATCACCGATGAGGGTTGGCAACTCCTCGACAATGAGGCCAAGGAGCGCCTTGTGGGCGCGCTCGGTGCGCGCAAATTTGTCGACTTCTCGGGCCCGCACGGGTGGAGTTATGCGGCCAGCAACCTGGGCCGCACGACGACGCTGCACAACTCGCCCGTTGACGGCGTGCAAGCGCGACAAAGGCGGGTCCTGCCGTTGGTTGAGATCCGCGTCGACTTCCAGGTAGCGCGAGAAGAGCTTTCGGACAACGAACGCGGCGCTCCCGACGCTGATCTGGCTGACCTGGCCGAAGCGGCATTGCGAATTGCGACGATGGAAAACGTCTGTGTTTTCCATGGTTGGCAACAGGCAGGAATCAGCGGCATCGCCGAGGCATCGCCATACGAAGCCGTTGCCCAGGTCGAAGACTTCCACGACTATCCAGAGCGAGTCGCGCAGGCGGTCGAAACCCTATTGAAAGGCGGTGTGAGTGGGCCATACGGGCTGGCTGTCGGACCCGACGACTACACGGCCATCGTGGAGGCGACCGAACATGGCGGTTATCCGTTGTTCGACCATCTGCGCCAAATTCTGGGCGGCCCGATCGTCTGGAGCCCCGGCGTACGCGGCGGGGTCGTGTTGAGTCTGCGCGGCGGAGATTTCCTCTTCGAGTCCGGCCAAGACCTCGCATTGGGCTACAGCCACCATGACCGCGACAACGTCTACCTGTATCTGGAGGAGTCGTTCAGCTTTTATGCCGCAACGCCCGAGGCGGCCATCGGTCTTGCCGCACGTTGAGCTGAGGAGTCAGCTACGCCAAACAGGAAACTGGCACTGATGACATGTTGCAACATGTTAGCGGTGACAGTTTTCGTGGATATCTTCGAAAACTGCCCGAGACATCACATCGTCGGGCTGACAGGATTTGAACCTGCGGCCTCGTCGTCCCGAACGACGCGCGCTACCAAACTGCGCCACAGCCCGAAATGCTCCAATTTTCAGGAGCCGGGCGAGTCTATCGCAGTAAG
>JBBSRT010000130.1:0-5086 GCA_038242765.1 Propionibacteriales bacterium | reverse complement strand
TTACCGACGCCAACAATTGCTACGCGTACCGAACCCATGGGTTCTCCTTCATTAGTTAGTTGTTTTCCGAAGTGGTCGATGTTTCAGTTGGATCATCGCAGGGCAAGCCACCGGAGCGCTCACGATCGATAAGCTCGGTCAACCAGCGCACGTCCCGTTCGACTGCTTCGAGACCATGGCGCTGGAGTTCAAGGGTGTAGGCATCGGTGCGCTCACGACTGCGTTGAGTGGCCGACTTGACCGCCTCGATGCGTTCTTCCAGGCGGTTACGGCGGCCTTCGAGGATCCGCACCCGAGTCGGCGAGTCGGTACGCGCAAAAAACGCGAACCGGACACCGAAGTTCTCGTCATCCCAGGCGGCCGGTCCGGCGCTACCAAGGGTGAGAGTGAAATGTTCCTTGCCCTCGGCGGTCAGCCGATACACGACCTTCGTACGTCGTCCGCGAGGAGTCACCTCAGCACCGTCGTCGTCGGCAACGATGTAGCCCGCATGACCGAGCGCCTTGAGAGCCGGGTAAAGAGTGCCGTATGACAGAACGCGCCCCCAACCCAGCAGCGCGTTGAGGTGCTTGCGCAATTCGTAGCCATGCATGGGGGCGTCGTGCAGGAGTCCAAGGACTGCCAGCTCGAGGGTTGCACCACGTTTGGACATCGAATTCCTACATCTGTGTTGAATGGATATATCGATACGATACATCGGCCCGTCATGGGGTGCACATACGACCCGCGGTGATTCGGACCACTAAAGCGTTTCGGATTAGCTGAATCTCAGAAAAGTCGGTCACACTGTGGGAGGCGATATCCGTCGCCCCGCCCCAGGTAATGCATCTGGACGGTGGTGTTGTCGACTGAGAAAGAGACTGCGCGTGAGCGTGATTTCGCGAGTGGGCCGGAAGATCACCGGTTATGGGTCAATGTGGGCTAAGGCTTTCCGTTGGTTGTTGTTCCTGGGGGTGGCCGGCGTCGTTGCCGGTGCGCTGGCGTTTTTTGCGCTGTACCAGTTGATCGGGATACCCAACGCCAACGCTGACTTCCAGACCGAAACCACGAAGGTCTATTAATCCGACGGGCAGCACAAGGTCGGCACCTTCGCGACCCAGGATCGCGAAAGCATCGATTGGGACGCAATGCCCGAGTCGGCGAAGTCGGCCGTCGTTGCCGCCGAGGACCGTACGTTTTACACCAACCGCGGCATCGACATCAAAGGTATTGTTCGTGCTGCCAGGAACAACGCGACCTCTGACACCACGCAGGGCGCTTCGACCATCACCCAGCAATACGTCAAGATCATGTATCTGACGCAGGAACGCACCCTCAAACGCAAGTTCAAAGAGGCGATCCTGTCGGTCAAGATCCATAACCAGTTGAGCAAGCAGGAGATCCTTGAGAGCTATCTCAACACGATCTACTTCGGCAACGGCGCATACGGCATTGAAGTTGCGGCGCAAACCTACTTCAAGGTGCCGGCTAAAGAGCTCACGGTGCCGCAGGCTGCCGCGTTGGCAACGATCATCAACAATCCTTATGCCTACAACCCCTATAGCGAGACGGGGAAGGAGTCGATGCTGCCGCGCTACAATTATGTGCTCGACGGAATGGTAAAAACCGGCACCCTCGACGCCGCGGACGCCGCAAAATTTAAGGGCAATTTGCCGAAGTTCAAGAAGAAGCGCGACGTCAACGCCCTCGGCGGACCCAAGGGCTACCTGATGAGCACCGTCGAAAATCAGATGCGCAAGCTCGAGTTCACCGACTCACAGGTCAATGGCGGCGGCCTCAAGATCGTCACCACGTTCGACTACAAGAAGCAGAAGAACGCCGTCGCGGCAGTCAAGCAAACCGCGCCCAAGGGCTTAAAGGAACTTCGTGTGGGCATGGTCTCGATCGAACCAGGCACCAGCGCCGTCCGCGCCATGTATGGCGGCCAGGACTACATCAAAAGCCAGCTCAATTGGGCACTGATCGGCAGCCAACCGGGCTCGACGTTCAAGCCGTTTGCCGTTGCCGCGGCGCTCAAGGACGGATATAGCCTGAATACTTCCCTGGACGGCAATTCGCCCTACGTCTTCCCCAACGGCGACAAAGTCGCGAACCAGGGCGACAGTGGCGGTCGGTCCTATGGGCGTCTCTCGCTGCGACAAGCGACGGCCGATTCGGTCAACACCGCTTTCATCGACTTGACGGTTCAGATGAAGAACGGTCCCGAAAAGATCCGTCAAGCCGCCTTGAAGGCCGGGATCCCCGACGACGTGATGAAGAACATCGAACCCGTCAGCGTTGTCGCACTCGGTTATGCGCCGGTGCCCACGATCGACATGGCCAATGCGTTTGCCACCTATGCCAACCGCGGCAAGAGCGCGAAATGGTACATCATCGAGAACGTCAAGGACGGCCAAAAGCGCGAGCTCTACAAACATGAGGTCAATGAACGACAGGCCGTTTCGCCTGACGTCGCAGCCGATGTCACTGATGCGTTGCGCGGTGTGGTGAGCAACGGTTCGGGCGTCAATGGCCGTACCGAGTGCCCGACCGCCGGCAAGACCGGCACGGCCACCGCCGGTGACAAGAAGGGCGACGGCGAACACGTCTCGTCGTCGTGGTTCGTCGGCTACACGCCCAAACTGGTCACCGCCGTCATGTATGCCCGTGGCAAGGGCAACGAAAACCTTGAGGGCTATCTGCCGACCTTCTATGGCGGCCAATACCCGGCAAAAACGTTCCGCAACTATATGGTCCCCTCACTTGCCGGCACCAAGTGCGGCACGGTCCCGCCGCCGGCGAACCTCAAAAGCGACAAGGGGCCCGTCTACACGCCGCCTCCTGCGCCAAAGCCGAAGCCGAAACCAGAGAAGACCGAGAAGACCGAGAAGCCCACCCCTTCGCCGGAGCCGACTCCGGAGCCGGAGCCGACTGCAACAACTCCTCCGCCTACCACCCAGCCGCCGGAGCCGACGACGCCCAAACCAACCATTCCTAGTCCGAAGGGCGACAAGCCAAAGACCAAGAACTAGTCGAAGACGACTTCGTCGAACAGTACGGTCGTGAACCGAACGGCCGCATCGACCTCGTCGCCGACCGCGGGCGGTGGCACGGAAGCGGGCAAAAAAAGCATGCTGGCCTGCATATGGGGTGGTTCGGCGAACCAGCGTTGCTTGCCCGCAATGGTGAAGGGCGACAAGGTGAGCCCGGCGGCTTCAAGACTGCCTTTGGCAAAGGCCTTGCCGCGCTGCACCACATTGCTTGCCGCGCGCGGCCCCTCCATACCGATGCCATGGCTGGTGCCGCCCGAGACGATGACGAGGTTGCCGTCGCGCGGCATCGCGCGTTGACGGTAGCCCACCCGCTCGCCTCGGCTGACCTCGTGGACGTCGAGGACGGTCGACCGTGCCTGGATGGCGCTCAGGTCGCCATGCCACAGTGCGGTGCCGATGCGTGGACGAATCGTCAGTGCTGGACGGTCGCGCCGTAACGCCGCATACTCGGTCGTCGTGAGGTGTGAAACAAACAGCGTTGTGGTTTCGAGGTGTGAAGCCTCGAGCACCGCTGCCCATTCCTGTGCCTCGCTTAGGTTGTCACCGGCTATCGGCAGGTGAATCGCGAAGCCGCGCACCGCGAGCTGACTGCGCGCCGCGAATTGGCCAAGCGCCTGTTTGGCTCGGGCCAGCGAATGGCGGTCGAATCCGTGCCGCGCCATCGAGGTCTGACCCTCGATCACGACCGCGGTGCCGGCCGGAGCGGTTGCCTTCAACGCTTCGATGTCGGCGACCCGGCCGACCGTATGGATGACTCGATGGTCGTAGGGCACATTGCGCAGGAACGGACGCCACGGACTGAGTACCAGGACATCGCCCCCAAATCGCGACAGCACTTCGGGCACGTCCTCATAGGTGCCGACCGCGATCGTGTCGGCGCCCAGCCAGCCGGCGCGGCGAGCGAGACGACCGCTGCCGAAGCCATAACCATTGCCCTTGATCACCGGGACGATGCCCACATGTGCGGCGGTCACGGCACGCAGCTGTGCGCGCCACCGGTCGCCGTCGACGTACAGAACGAAGGACATCGCTCAACCCCGTCGCTTCATGTAGGCCGAAAATGCGTAATACAAGGGCTTCGACAACGCTAGGTCCCACTCGCCCAAATACTCGACAGCTTCGCCGCCGGTGCCGACCTTGAACGTGATGAGCCCCACCTGCGGGTCGTCAGGATCGAGGGTGTCGGTGATGCCGCGCATGTCGTAGATCTTCGCCCCGAAACTGCGCGCATCGCGCATCATCTGCCATTGGATCGCATTTGATCCGCGGACCTCGCGTTTTGCCGCGGTCGACGCGCCATAGGAATACCAAGCGTGATCTCCCACCGTGACCATGGTCGTTGCGGCGACGAGCTGACCCTCGTGACGGGCCAGGTAGAGCCGGATCCGGTCCCGGTCCTCGGGCAGCAGGGCCTCGAACATGGTCTGGAAGTACGCCAGCGGCCGCGGGTTGAAGTGGTCGCGGGCGGACGTCTCGAGGTAGACCTCGTGAAACGCGGGCAGGTCGTCGATCGTCCCGACGGTGACCTCGACACCGGCCTTGGCCGCCTTCTTGATGTTGCGGCGCCACTGCTGGTTCATCCCGGCGAGGAGCTGCTCGTCGGTCTGGTGGTCGAGCGGGAGCTGGAAGACGAACCGCGGCTGCCCGGCGGCGAAGCCTTCCTCGTCCTCCGGGGCGTGCCAGCCGAGCTTGAGGAGCTGGTTGCGCAGGTGGGCGGCATGGTGGTTGATCTGGTCGGGCATGGCCTGGCTGAGCTTGGCGATCTTGGAGTCGACGATCGCCGCCTTGATGGACTCCGGCCCCCAGCGGCGGACCACGACCGGCGCACCGATCCGGATCCCGAACGCGCCCGCCTTCTTCAGGTGCGCGGCGAGCGGGGCGAGCCAGGCGCCGAGGTCGTCGGTGTCCCAGTCGATCACCGGACCCTCGGGCAGGTACGCGAGGTAGCGCTTCACCCTGGGCAGCTGGCGGAACAGCACCAGCGCCGCGCCGACCTGCGTCCCGGACTCGTCGAACCAGCCCAACGACTCGCTGCGCCAGTCGTTCTTGACCTT
>JBBSRT010000129.1:0-5094 GCA_038242765.1 Propionibacteriales bacterium | reverse complement strand
CCTCAGCACGAACTGTGAATCCCGTGGTCACCCAGTCACCTCATCTATGGCGCGGTCGCTCCAATAAATCGTCGCGATCCAGCTACGTACGGCCAGCGTCATTTGGTGCTTGAACGAGAACTCCCCGACAGATTGAAAATCAGGTCTGTGGTGTTCGCTCATCGCACCGCCGAGGTTATCAGTTGGCCCTGACTATTCAGAATCCAGGTCATACAGGAGTTGCCTGCTCTTCGTGGCCATCCTGACCTGCATCACCGTCAACGCGAGCGTGCATACGATCAGGGTGATACCCAAAGCACCGCGGTGCACGTTTTTGCCGACGCCGTCATCGTCAACAAGGACCACCATGACGGCTACCAGAGCCACGGCTTTGGTCACAAAAAACGTCATCGCCACCACGAGTGAAAGATGGGGGCTGACCGCCGTCACCGGTCCGAGGACCAACGGGCTCGACACGAAGAAAACGAATACCACTGCCGCGCCTACGGCAGCACCTAGGGCGCCATCGGCGCCGATGACGAAGACCGCGACCACAATGCACGCTGCTGCCACCGGCATCGTCCAAACGATGCTTCTCCACATCAGTTTCATTGCACTCTGGCCCATTTGCTGACTCATGACTTCACCCGTCCGGTGGGGCCAACCCTCGGCAGCCACCAAATCACCACGGCGGTAACGGCAGCCAATACGGTGAAGCCCGTCACTGACTGCCAGCCGCTAAAGATGCTCAGGACGACCGTGCCGAAGGCCACCAGAGCCGCAACCATGTACATCACGAGTACTGCGCGTCGGTGCGAGTGGCCGATCTCGAGGAGTCGATGATGGATGTGCATCTTGTCGGGGCTGAACGGCGAGCGGCCCGCACGAGTGCGGCGTGCGATCGCCAACATGAGGTCGACAAACGGGATAAGCAACATCGTGAACGGCAAGATGAGCGGCAACAGAGCCGGCAGGAGGTTTGCCTGCGCCCCACCGACGCCCTCCGACAGGCTGGTCGCCGGGAACTGCCCGGTCAGGCTGATGGCCGAGCATGCCAGTACGAAACCGATGAGCATGGAGCCTGAGTCACCGATGAACATTCGTGCCGGGAAGAAGTTGTGCGGCAGGATGCCCACGCACACACCCGCCAGAGCGGCAGTCAGCAATGCCGCCGCGATCGCCCGAGTTTCGCCGTTTTCGACCGCCAGCACATAGGCGTAGATGAAGAACGCGATCGCGCCGATAGCGACCATACCGGCTGCCAAACCGTCGAGACCGTCGACAAAGTTCACCGCGTTGGCAGTGCCGACGATCATGACGACGGTAAAGATCATCGCTTGAGCCTGGTCCAACCCGAGGTAGTTGCCATAAAGCGGCAGGTAGACAAACTGGACACCCATCGCCACGACGACGATCGAAGCCAATACCTGGCCGGCGAACTTGCTCAGCGCATCAAGTTCAAACAGGTCGTCGATGACGCCAACAATGCAGATGACCGTGCCACCGACGATGACGGCCAGTACGTCACCGAACATCGCTTCGTCGGCCCGTGACAGGAACGGTAGGTGTGAGGCCACGAGGTAGGCGGCGACGAGTCCACCGAGCATCGCCGGCCCACCGAAGTATGGCGTCGGTATGGCGTGCACGTCACGGTCTCGAACGCGGGCCACCGCATGCAACTTGTAAGCCATTTGCCGGGCCACCGAGGCAAGGAGGAAGGTCACTGCGAGGGCGACGCCGAAGACGGCAAGATATTCACGCATCTAGTCGGTCGCCGCTTCAATCGTGTTGTTGAACCTGTGCAAAGTTTCGAGTTCAATCGGTCCGGCACGCAGGATGCGTGGCGTAATACCGGTGACATCCAAAATGGTGGAGGAGACTGCAGCCAGCGACGGGCCACCGTCAAGATAGACGGTGATCTTCTCACCGAGCATGCGCATGGCTTCGTCGACAGTGAGGGCGGCCGGCTCGCCAGTGACGTTGGCGCTGCTGACGGCCAGTGGACCGGTCCGCTTGAGTAGGGTGAGCGTGTAGGGGTCGGCGGGCATCCGGATCGCTACGGTATTGCGGGTCTCGCCCAGGTCCCAGTTGAGTGAGGCCTGTTGTTTGCAGATGACGGTCAATGCCCCAGGCCAGCATTCGGCGACCATGTCGCGGACCCAGGCCGGGATGTCGGTTGCGAGAGCCTCAAGGGTCGTTGGAGCGCCGACGAGCACCGGCGGCGGCATCTGGCGCGATCGGCCCTTCGCCTCGAGCAGTCCTCGGACAGCACTTGGCGAGAAGGCATCGGCTGCCAGGCCATAGACGGTGTCGGTGGGCAGCACCACCAGTTTGCCTTCGGCCAACGCATCGGCGGCTGCCCTGAGGCCACGGTCGAACTCGTCCTCTATCGCACAGTCGAATCTCACGCGATCATCCTAGACGGCTGCCTCATACGGCCTTCGTCACGAAAAACGCGATGACCAGGAACTGAACGGTCCGGCCGACGAACACCATGAGCGCAAAGAGATAGCGCGACTGGTTCGAGGCACCCGCTGCGATCGTCACAATGGCCAGCGGGGGGACACCGGTCAGCGACGAGACAAGCACGGTCAAACCGCCGACATATGGTCGATCGAGCAGTCCCAGAAGCCAGTTGCTGCCAGCACGGAACCGCAGAATCCATCGGTTTCCCGTCGGCTTGAGCGTGTCTCCGCGGATTGTGCGGCGGCCCCTGCGCGCAAGCTCGAAAACGATGATTTTGCCGATCACCGTCCCGACACTCAGCGCCACAATGACCGCGACGATGATCGTTTCGGAGACCAGTGCGGCGTTGCCGACGACATACAACTCTGCGTTGAGAAAGACCGGCAGCAACGCTGAACCGATCCCGAAGGCAAATGCCGCACCGAGCAGTGCGATATCACCCATGGCGGACACCCTAACGAAGCGAACTGAGTCGGTGTCAGCGGCCGCGGCGGGCGGTCACGAAGCGCGGGCGTGATGCCAAATCGGTGTTGTCGCGCACCTCACTCCATCGACCGCTTGCCGCGAAGACCGCCGGTGCCGAATCACCCTGCACATCGGCGTGTTCGCAGCCTGCCATTCCCCCGGTTTTGAGCAACCGGTATGCGGTCTTCTCCACGATCCGAATCGCATCAAGGCCATCATGCCCGGACCACAGCGCCATGGCCGGATCATGGTCGCGGGCCTCGACGTCAACGCTTTCCCAAGCGTCAAGGGGGATGTAGGGCGGATTGGCCACAACAACATCGACTGTGCCGTCAAGGTCGGCGAAGGCAGCGGCGATGTCCCCCTGACGGATGTCGACTCCTTTGTCGACCAGATTGCGTTGCGCATAGTCGAACGCGGCCTCGTCAAGCTCCACGGCATGCACGCGCGCCGATGGCACCTCGGTTGCGATTGCCGCGGCAATCGCCCCGGATCCAGTGCACAGGTCGACGACGGTCGGGGATTCGAGGCCGCGGGCAACCTCGATGGCCCAGCCAGCCAGCACCTCGGTCTCGGGACGCGGAACAAATACGCCGGCCCCGACCTCGATGTCGAGATAGCGAAACGCGGTGGTCCCTGTCAGGTGCTGGAGCGGTTCACGTGTGGCCCGGCGGGCGATGAGGTCGTTATACGCCTGCAACTGATCTGCCGTCGGATCCGGCGCGAGACGCAAGTGAAGCCGAGGCACGTCCATCACGTGACTGAGTAGCAACTCGGCATCGACGCGTGGGTTCGTTACCCCGGCTGCTTCGAGGACCAAGGTCGCAGAAGCGACGGCACCTGCGGCGATACCCCGCGCGTCTGCGGTCACGCGTTGCCGGCTTCGACCGCGGCGAGTCGGGCAGCAAGGTCGGTTTCGACGCAGGAGGCGATCACGTCATCGAGGGCGCCGTTCATGACGTGGTCGAGGTTATAGGCCTTGAAGCCGGTCCGATGGTCCGAGATGCGGTTTTCGGGGAAATTGTAGGTGCGGATGCGCTCGGAGCGGTCAACGGTGCGCACCTGTGATTTGCGCGCATCGGAGGCTTCAGAATCTGCGGCAGTCTGCGCGGCTTCAAGCAGCCGCGCGCGCAGGATGCGCATCGCCGATTCTTTGTTCTGCAACTGGCTCTTTTCGTTTTGACAACTGGCCACCACACCGGTGGGCAGGTGCGTGATGCGCACTGCGGAGTCGGTGGTGTTGACGCTTTGGCCGCCCGGCCCCGAGGACCGGTAGACGTCGATCCGTAGATCGTTCTCATGAATCTCGATGTCGATGTCCTCGGCTTCTGGCATGACAAGAACGCCGGCCGCGGATGTATGGATACGGCCTTGTGACTCGGTGACGGGCACACGTTGAACCCGATGCACGCCGCCCTCGAACTTCAACACCGCAAACGGCGCCTCGCCGGGTTCGGGCGTGCCCTTGGCCTTGATGGCGACGGTGACCGATTTGTAGCCACCGAGCCCAGATTCGCCCGAGTCTATGATTTCGGTCTTCCAGCC
Organism: Propionibacteriales bacterium; assembly: GCA_038242765.1. Taxonomy (GTDB): domain Bacteria; phylum Actinomycetota; class Actinomycetes; order Propionibacteriales; family Nocardioidaceae; genus JBBSRT01. The sequence goes on along the minus strand of JBBSRT010000129.1, from coordinate 639 downwards.
CTTTTGTTCGGCGTAGCGCAAATACATCCGCAGCAAATCACCGGCAAAGAGGGCCGACTCGTCGCCGCCTTCGCCGGCCTTGATCTCGAAGATCGCGTCCTTGGAGTCCGTTGGGTCGCGCGGCACGAGCAGCCGCTGGAGACGTTCATCGAGCTCGTGGAGTTTCGATTCGAGCATCAGAGCTTCAGCAGCGAACGACTCGTCCTCACTGCTGAGTTCGCGTGCGGCTTCCAAGTCTTCGCCGACCTGCTGCCATTCACGATAGGTCCTGACGATGGCGCTGACCTCCGCATAACGTTGGCCGAGTCTTTTGGCACGCATCGGATCGGAATGAATTGATGGGTCGGCCATCTTCAGTTCGAGTTCGCCATGTTCGGCGACAAGGGTTTCTACTGCCTCGAACATGTTTTCCTCTCAGTGCGATGAAAACGCTGGCTCGGATCGCCAGCTTCTGCGGACATAGCAACGACGCCGACCCCGATGGCGGGGTCGGCGTCGCAGGACAGCTATTTCTTGGCGTAGCGCTTCTCGAAGCGGGCGACACGGCCGCCGGTATCGAGAATCTTCTGCTTGCCGGTGTAAAACGGGTGGCACGCCGAGCACACATCGGAGCGGAGGGTACCGCCGACCGCTGTGCTG
>JBBSRT010000128.1:0-5109 GCA_038242765.1 Propionibacteriales bacterium | reverse complement strand
AGGATAGGGGATTCGAACCCCTGAGAGCTTTCACTCAACCCGCTTTCCAAGCGAGCGCACTAGGCCACTATGCGAATCCTCCGCGCACGAGGCTACCGGTTGTCACCCGCTTCGATGAAATCGGTATCGACCCGTAGGATTAGTGCAGCCCGTCGCGCGACGGAATCTTGCCCAACTCCCCCAGGGCCGGAAGGCAGCAAGGGTAAGTGAGCTCTTTCGGGTGCGCGACGGGTCCTTGCTTTCAGCGCAGCGCATCCACCACATCGTGGTCGTCGACAATAGAGGCCAGTTTGCTCAGATGATGGGCACCGTCGCCGAGAGTATGTTCCAACGCGGTGAGCCGGCTCATGTAGTGCCCGACACTGTATTCGGCGGTCATGCCGATACCGCCATGCAACTGGATCGCTTCCTGTCCGATGTGCCGGCCGGTGCGGCTGACCATCAACTTGGCCCGCGAGGCGGCTTCGCGAGCATCCTCACCCGAATCCCGTATGAGGGTGGCCCACAACACGATGCTCTTGGCCAATTCGAGTGAGACATACATGTCGGCAGCGCGGAACGTCAGAGCCTGGAACTTGTTGAGCGTGACCCCGAACTGTTTGCGAGTCTTGAGGTAATCCGTCGTTGCCTGCACGGCGAACTCCATCGCGCCGACCGCTTCGTGGCAGTAGGCGATTTGGGCTCCCGCGACGGCTGTCTCGATGGCGGCGAGCTGATCGACTCGAGCATCGCCCAGCGGTGTGGCTGGCGCCGAGTTGAATGACACGCGCGCAGCACGTCCGCCGTCGTGGGTGCGATATCCGGTGCGCTCGAGCCCGTCGGCGTCGGCTGCGACGGTGAAAATCGCCGTGTTGTCGCCAACCTTCGCGGTGACAACGAGCAGATCGGCGCGTTCGCCTCCGAGTACCGGTTCCTTGACGCCACTCAAGGTCCACGAATCGCCTTCCTGAGTGGCGGTGACGCCACCGGCAGAAACAGACCAGCGGCCGGCCGGCTCGTTGCTCGCGAACGCCGGTACAAGAGTTCCTTCGGCAATTGGCGTCAACAGCTCGGCGCGTTGCTCGGGCGTACCGACGGCCGCAATCAGGCCGCCGGCCAACACGATGGCCTCGATGAAGGGTTCGGGAGCTAAAACGCGGCCGATCTCTTCTGCAACGATCGAGACCTCGACGGGGCCGGCGCCCATACCGCCGTCATCTTCGGCAAAGGGAAGCCCCAGGACGCCCATGGCAGCCAGACGTTTCCAGGTGTCGGCTTGCCAGCCCTGTCCTTCGTTGACAACAGCGCGTCGCGTCTCGGAGGAGTCGTAGTCGTTGGTCAGCAGGCTGCGTACCGCATCGCGGAGCGCGAGCTGTTCGGAATCGAGGGTGAAGTCCATGTCAGAGTCCTAGGATCGTGCCGGCAATGATGGTGCGTTGCACCTCGTTGGAGCCGCCATAGATGGAAGCCTTTCGGAAGTTGAGATAACCAGGAGTGGCGACCTTGGTCCAGTCAGGAAGGTCGGAATCAGCGCCGGCACCCGAGGCCAGCGATGCCGGACCGGCCAGGTCGACGATGAGTTCGGTGACTGCCTGCTGCAATTCGGTTCCGCGCAGTTTAAGCACCGACGATGCCGGGTGCGGTTTGCCGTCTGCGGAGTGGGCGACCACGCGCAAAGCGGTGAGCTCGAGTGCCAGCAGGTCGTTCTCGAGCTCGGCGATGCGAGCGGCGACCAGCACGTCATCGAGCAGCGATGCGCCGCCAATGCCGCCGGTCTTGGCGTAGTCCTTGGCCTGGGCCAGCAAGCGCTTGGTCGAGCCGACCGGCGCTACGCCGACACGCTCGTTGCCCAACAAAAATTTGGCGTAGTCCCAGCCCTTGTTTTCTTCGCCGACCAGGTTGTCAACTGGTACGCGGACATTGTCAAAGAAGATTTCATTGACTTCGCAACCGCCGTCGATCAACTCAATGGGGCGCACGGTGAGCCCCGGTGAGGTCATGTCGATGAGCAGGAACGAAATGCCCTGTTGACGCTTTTGCGCCGCCGGGTTGGTTCGTACGAGGCAGAATATCCAGTCGCCGTATTGTCCGAGCGTGGTCCACGCCTTTTGGCCATTGACAACATACTCGTCGCCGTCGCGAACGGCCGTGGTGCGCAGCGAGGCGAGGTCGGATCCCGCATCGGGTTCGGAGAAGCCCTGGGACCACCAGATGTCGAGGTTTGCGGTCTTGGGCAGGAAACGTTCCTTGGTTTCTGCGGAGCCGAATGCTGCGATGACTGGTCCGACCATGGAGGCGTTGAACGCCAGGGGCGCCGGTACGCACGCGAGTTGCATCTCCTCATGCCAGATATGGCGCTGCAACGGTGTCCAATCGCGACCGCCCCATTCGACGGGCCAGTTGGGGACGGCAAGGCCAGCGGCATTGAGGATTTGCTGCGTTTCGACGATCGTCTCCTTGCTCAACTCAAGCCGAGCAGCGACCCTGTCACGTGTCGTCTGCGGAACCTGGGTGGTAAAAAAGGTGTGCATCTCCTCGCGGAATGCGGCGTCTTCCGGCGACAGTTGCAACTTCATGGGGCGACTCCTGGGCTGATGCGCCGCGCGGCGCCGAATGATCCGATGTTCTCGATGTTACTTGCTGGTTACCTGGTCACTCCGACAACCACCGGCGTCATCTCACCGGTCTTGACGGTGGCGCTATTTCTTGCGCACAGAGCGTGCCCGCAACGGACCAACAAGTCGAGGACCAGCCAGCCGTTGCTCGAGACGGCGGGCCTCGCGTCGAAGCGGCTGGGCGATATATTCGCCCAAAATAACGCCAGAGGCCAACGAGATGGCGATGCCGGCCGCGGTGGTGATAGCTAGGACACCGAGGGTGTCGCCGTTGGCCATCAGCGACAACGCACGATAGATCGACAAACCCGGAAGCAGCGGGACAATGCACGACACCACAATGACCAGCGGCGGCACCCGGGTTCGACCGGCGGCGGTATAACTGACCACGCCGATGATGATCGCCGCCAGCGCCGAGGCCCATGCGCGGCCGAGTCCCTGCATCTCGAGCAGGAAATAGATGCCAGAACCCAAACCGGAGATCAACGCGATGGGCGCAAGGATGCGCTTAGGTGCATACACCGAAAAGGCGAAAGCAGTCGCGCTGAGAGCCGCGCCCAACGTCATCAACGGCACCTGGCTCCAACCGGCCGCGCCGGGTACGAGTGAGATGTCAACCCCGAGCATGCCGCCGACGGACAGGCCGCCACTGACGCCAACGATGATTCCGGTCGTGGCGATCATCACTTCAAGGAGGCGAGCTCCGGCGGTGATGTAAAAACCGGTCAGCGCGTCCTGCACGGCGCCGATAAAACCCAGACCGGCAAGCAGCGTGATGATGCTCGCGGTGACAACCAACGAGGGATCGACCGGCACCGTGGTTGCTGCCGCACCGACCGCCAACAGCGTAGCAAGCAGCCCCCCGGCAACCTGTTGATAAAAGATCGGCAGCCGGAGCAGAGCCAACCGACGTTGTAGGACTTCGATACCCACGGCAGCAAAGAAAGCAATCAACACCACAATCCAGTCGCCGCCCAGCAGCAGACCAACGCCGGCGCCAAGGGTTCCCGACGCAACGGTGATGGCCCATCGCGGCGTGCTGTGTCCCGAAGAAGCGATCGATGCGATTCGTGTACGGGCCTCATCGCGGTTGATGTCGTCAAGCAGCAACGAGGTGACGAGACCGTCGACCAGCGTCAGGTCTTCGTGGTCGATTCCGCGTTGAGTGACATGCCGTGTCTGGATGAGCGCGGGTTCGTCGAAGGCGGGTTGAAAGCTCATGCTCAGTGCGGTGAACGTCACGTCGACGGAGGCGCCGCGCAAACCCAGGTGGTGGACGATGGAACTCATCGTTGCGGTCACATCGGCTGCGCCCGCGCCGTTGGAGAGCAACATTTCGCCGACGCGAAGAGCGAGGTCGAGTGTCTTGTAGATCTCCTTCGTTTCGCTCACTCTCCCATTGTGACGAGCCGCCATCAACGGCTCTCCAATGCCTCGCCATGGCCAATGTCCGACCCGCTCGTTAGTGTTCATCTGTGGACGCACCCCTGGCTCTTTATCGCCGCTACCGACCCGAAACTTTCGCCGAGGTCATCGGTCAAAATCACGTGACCGAACCCCTGCGTCATGCGCTGGCGGCAAACCGGGTCCATCACGCCTACCTTTTTTCAGGCCCTCGCGGCTGTGGAAAGACCACGAGCGCCCGCATCCTGGCGCGCACCCTCAATTGCGAAAAGGCGCCAATCGCCGACCCTTGCGGGCAGTGTCAGAGCTGCCGTGATCTTGCTCGCGGTGGGCCCGGCAGTATGGATGTCATCGAGATCGATGCGGCCAGCCATGGTGGCGTCGATGATGCGCGCGACTTGCGAGAACGAGCGTTTTTTGCCCCGGTCAGCAGTCGCTACAAGGTCTACATCATCGATGAGGCTCACATGGTTTCGAGCCAGGGGTTCAACGCGCTTCTCAAACTCGTAGAAGAACCGCCACCGCATTTGCGCTTCATTTTTGCCACGACCGAGCCAGAAAAGGTCATCGGCACGATCCGCTCGCGCACCCATCACTATCCATTCCGTCTCGTACCGCCCAAGACGCTGGGCGACTACTTGATGCAGGTTTGCGAAGCCGAGTCGGTTCAGATCGAGGCCAACGCCCTGCCCCTTGTCGTACGGGCGGGCGGCGGTTCGGTGCGTGACACGTTGAGTGTGCTCGATCAACTTCTGGGCGGCGCCGGTCCCGACGGCGTGACCTATGAGTTGGCGTCGACACTCCTGGGCTACACACCGGACTCGCTTCTGGATGAGGCCGTCGACGGCCTTGCCGCCGCCGATGGCAACACCGTCTTTGGCGTGGTCGACAAGGTTGTCGAGACCGGTCAGGACCCCCGCCGCTTCGCCGAGGATCTTCTGCAGCGCCTGCGTGACTTGGTGATCGTTTCGGCAGTGGAGGGAGCGGTCACGAAGGGTCTGCTGGAGGTGCCGGCCGATCAGGCCGACCGGATGACTAATCAGGCGGCTCGTTTCGGACCCTCTGACTTGACGCGGGCGGCTGATTTGGTGAGCCAGGGACTGTTGGAGTT
>JBBSRT010000127.1:0-5135 GCA_038242765.1 Propionibacteriales bacterium | reverse complement strand
GCCGGCCGCGTCCAGGATGCCTACTCGATGCGCTGCTCTCCGCAGGTCCATGGCGCCGCCCGCGACACCTTTGACTATGCGGCCGTTGTCGCCGGCCACGAGTTGGCCTCGGCGATCGACAACCCGACGGTCCTCGAAGATGGTCGCGTCGAATCCAACGGCAACTTCCATGGTGCTCCCGTTGCCTATGTCCTCGATTTCGCAGCCATCCCCGTCGCCGACGTCGCCAGTATGAGCGAACGCCGCACCGACCGTTTCCTCGACGTGGCCCGAAGTCAGGGGTTGCCGCCGTTTTTGGCCGACGACCCGGGGGTGGATTCGGGGCACATGATCGCGCAATACACACAAGCCGCAATCGTGTCCGAACTCAAACGCCTCGCCGCGCCGGCCAGCGTCGACTCCATACCGTCCAGCGCCATGCAGGAAGACCATGTGTCGATGGGGTGGTCATCGGCCCGAAAACTCAGACGAGCTGTCGACGGGCTGGCCCAGGTGTTGTCGATCGAGATCCTCACGGCGGCTCGGGGCATCGACCTGCGTGCTCCGCTGAAGCCGGCGGCCGCGACAGGCGCGGTGATTGCCGCGCTGCGCGAACACGTGAAAGGCCCCGGGCCGGACCGTTTTCTGTCACCCGAGATCGCCGCGACGACCCGACTGGTCAAAGACGGCACGCTCCTGCGCGCCGCCCATACAGCCACCGATGCCAACCCAAAACCCGCTGAGCTTTACGTTACGCAGGGGCACGCCGGCGTGTCGCCTGCCGAACGTAAGGCTCAGCAAAAGAGTGGAGACAAGTCATGACTCGACCACCCATCCATGCGCCACACGGAAGCACGTTGACCGCACGTTCGTGGCAAACCGAAGCGCCCATGCGCATGCTGATGAACAATCTCGATCCCGAGGTCGCCGAACGCCCCGAAGACCTCGTCGTCTACGGCGGCACCGGCAAGGCAGCCCGCAACTGGGAGGCCTACGACGCGATCGTACGTACCCTCAAGACATTGGCCGACGACGAGACGCTCCTGGTGCAGTCGGGCAAACCCGTCGGTGTGTTCCGCACCCACGAGTGGGCGCCACGCGTGCTCATCGCCAACTCCAACCTCGTCGGCGACTGGGCGACATGGCCCGAGTTTCGCAAGCTCGAAGCCGAAGGGCTGATGATGTATGGCCAGATGACGGCCGGATCGTGGATCTACATCGGCACCCAGGGCATTCTCCAGGGCACGTATGAAACCTTCGGTGCGGTCGCTGCGAAATTTGCCGCCGCCGCAGACAGCGGACATGGCGCAGGTGATGGCACTTTGGCCGGAACACTCACACTCACCGCCGGCTGCGGTGGGATGGGTGGTGCCCAGCCGTTGGCGGTGACCATGAATGAGGGGGTCGTGCTCATCGTCGAAGTCGACGAGACGCGGCTGAAGCGACGCGTCGAACACGGTTATCTCGACGAGTACGTCACCGATCTCGACGAAGCGGTCGACCGGGCAGTCGCCGCCAAAAACGAGCGGCGCCCGCTGTCAGTGGGCCTTGTCGGCAACGCTGCGACGGTATTCACCGAACTCCTCGAGCGTGGCACTCCCATCGACATCGTCACCGATCAGACCAGCGCCCACGACCCGTTAAGCTATCTGCCCGAAGGCATCAACGTTGCCGACTGGCATGGCGAGGCAGCCCGTGATGCGAAGGGTTTCACCGCCAAGGCGCAGGCCTCGATGGCCAAACACGTCAAGGCGATGGTCGGCTTCCAGGATGCCGGCGCCGAGGTCTTCGACTACGGCAACTCGATCCGTGATGAGGCTCGCCAAGGTGGCTACGACCGAGCCTTCGAGTTCCCCGGCTTCGTGCCGGCCTACATCCGGCCACTGTTCTGCGAAGGTAAGGGACCGTTCCGGTGGGCCGCCCTGTCCGGCGACCCCGCTGACATCGCCGCTACCGACAAGGCGATCCTCGAACTCTTCCCTGAAGACGAGCATCTCGCCCGCTGGATCACCAAAGCACAAGAGCTCGTGCACTTCGAAGGGCTGCCGGCGCGCATCTGCTGGCTCGGCTACAAGGAACGCCATCGGGCCGGCCTGAAGTTCAACGAGATGGTCGCCTCCGGTGAGCTCAGTGCGCCAGTCGTCATCGGCCGCGACCACCTGGATTCAGGTTCGGTGGCCTCGCCCTACCGCGAGACCGAAGCGATGGCCGACGGCTCCGACGCGATCGCCGACTGGCCGTTGCTCAACGCGCTGCTCAACACCGCTTCGGGAGCGACCTGGGTTTCGCTGCATCACGGCGGTGGCGTTGGCATCGGTCGTTCCATCCATGCCGGTCAGGTATGTGTGGCTGACGGCACCGACCTGGCCGCACAAAAGATCGAGCGCGTGCTCATCAACGACCCCGGTACGGGGGTCATGCGCCACGTCGACGCCGGGTATGAGCGTGCCGATGAGGTTGCCCGCGAGCGCGGACTACGTGTTCCTATGCAGGAGTCGTAATGCTCACCGACATCGCCGACATCGGCCGCGACCGTCATACCGGTGGCTATCGGCGTTTCGCGTGGAATGACGCCGACATGGCGATGCGCGAATGGTTCGTTTCACAGGCGCAAGCCCGCGGACTCGACGTGCACGAAGATGGCAATGGCAACCAGTTCGCTTGGCGCGGCGGCGCAGACAGGGGGCGAACCGACAACGCTCTGTTGATCGGCTCGCACCTCGACTCGGTTCCCGACGGCGGTGCCTATGATGGGCCGCTTGGCGTCGTCAGCGCATTCGCCGCGCTGGACCGCCTCGCAGACCTCAGCGGTGGACGGCCGATCGTGGTCGGCAACTTCGCCGACGAGGAAGGCGCCCGCTTCGGCATCGCCTGTGCCGGCTCGCAGTTGTTGACCGGTGCGCTCGACGCGGACAAGGCTCTGGCGTTGAAGGACGCCGACGGCATCACGATGGCCGAAGCGATGACAGCCCGCGGCCGCGACCCACGCCGCGTTGGTCCAGACCGAGACTTCTTGGCGAAAATCGGCACGTTTGTCGAACTCCATGTCGAACAGGGCAGATCTCTCATCCACACCGGTGATGCGGTGGGGGTGGCCTCGGCGATCTGGCCTCATGGCCGCTTCCGTTTCGACTTTTGCGGAGAGGCAAACCATGCCGGCGCAACCGCGATGCAAGACCGCCGAGACCCGATGATCGCCTATGCGCTCACCGCGCTCGCTGCGCAACAGTTGGCCACCGAGGCCGACGCCCGGGCGACCTTCGGCAAGCTCAGCGTCGAGCCCGGCGGCACTAACGCCATACCGTCGCGTGTCACCGCATGGCTCGATGCGCGCGCCGAAGCAGAACCAGCGTTGCAGGCCATGGTCGACGATCTGGTGGCCGTGGCCCGCACAGCCGCCGAGACCAGTGGCACACGTGTCGACTTCGCCACCGAATCGTTGAGCCCGGCGGTCGAGTTCGACCTGCCGTTGCGCGACAAGCTCGCCACCCTGCTCGAGGCGCCGATCCTGCCGACCGGTGCGGGGCATGACGCCGGCGTGCTGTCCAAGCACCTACCGACGGCGATGCTGTTCGTCCGCAACCCGACCGGCATCTCGCATTCGCCCGCCGAATTCGCCGAGGACGCCGACTGCCGTGCCGGGGTCGATGCACTTGTCGATGTGATCAAGGCGTTGACGTGACCCCACAGACGATCCAACTTCGGGCCTTCGCGAACTGCCACAGCCATGTCTTCCACCGGGCGCTGCGTGGACGCGTGTCCGGCGACGCTGACTCGTTTTGGTCGTGGCGCGACCAGATGTATGCGATCGCTGATGTCATGGATCCGGATCTGCTCTTCGACCTGGCGAAGGCAACGTATGGCGAGATGCGGCTGGCCGGCATCGGCGCCGTCGGCGAGTTCCACTACGTCCACCATGGGCCCGGTGGCACCCCCTACGCCGATCCCAATGCGATGGGAGAAGCGCTGATCGCTGCCGCCCGCGAGGCTGGGATTCGCATCACACTGCTGGACACCTGTTATCTGGCTGCCGGATTCGACCGCGCCCCCGAAGGGGTGCAGCGGCGTTTCAGTGACGGCGACGCAGATGCGTGGGCCGCTCGCGTCGATGACCTCGCCGCACGTCATGTCGGCGCCGACGACGTCGTGATCGGTGCGGCCATCCACTCGGTGCGCGCCGTGCCGGCCAACCAGATGCAGACCGTTGCTCAGGCGTTGCCGCGTGCTCCGCTGCACGTCCATGTTTCCGAGCAGCCGGCTGAAAACGACGAGTGCCTTGCGGCGACGGGCATGACCCCGGTCGCGCTCCTTGCCGAAGCCGGAGTCTGGACGTCGCGCACCACCGCTGTGCACGCCACCCATCTGACGACGGCCGACATCGACCGCATCGGTGACGCGGGATCGTATGCCTGTTTTTGTCCCACAACCGAGCGTGAACTAGCCGATGGCATCGGCCCCAGTGTTGCTCTTCGCGAAGCCGGCGCCCACCTGACCTTGGGATCGGACAGCAACACCGTGATCGACATGTTTGCCGAAGCGCGGGCCGTCGAGATGAACGAACGCCTCGGCAGCGGTAAGCGCGGTGCCTGGAGTGCCGACGCGCTCATGACCGCGGCGACCGCGACCGGTTATGAATCCCTCGGCTTCAACGCCGGTGACCAGGTCCAAATTTCGACCGATTCGGTACGGATGGCAGGCGCGACCGAGCCACTGTGGGCGGCTGCGGCAACCGACGTGCTCGCCGATCCCGGCGATGTCGCCGCAGACTTGCGGCGCGCTATCGAAGCGTGCTGGAGTCGGCTATGACCTCTCTACTCGTGACCAACATTGGCGAACTCGTGACCTGGGGGCAGGAGGCGATCATGGGCGACGCGTCCTTTGTCGTCGAGGGCGGCAAGGTCGCCTGGGTGGGCCCGCGCCTTCAGGCACCGGCAGCCGACGCCGTGACCGATGTCGGCGGCGCTGCTGTCATACCGGGATTCGTCGACTCGCACAGTCACCTCGTCTTCGCCGGTGACCGGTCGGCAGAATTCGAGGCCCGGATGACCGGGCAGCCGTATGCAGCTGGCGGCATCCGTACCAGTGTTGCCTCCACCCGCGCCGCCAGCGACGACCAGCTTGCCGCCAACGTCGCCCGCCATGTGAGAGAAATGCTT
>JBBSRT010000126.1:0-5157 GCA_038242765.1 Propionibacteriales bacterium | reverse complement strand
GGATGGATGGCCGCACCGTCCTGCAGTGGGACACGGACGACTGTGCCTGGATGGGGCTGGTCAAATTCGATCTGCTGGGGCTGGGCATGCTGGGTGCGATCGCCCATACGTTTGATCTGGTCAAAAAACACACCGGCGAGGAGTGGTCGCTGGAAACGATTCCGGCCGAAGAGCAGGGCGTCTATGACATGTTGTGCCGGGCCGATTCGATCGGCGTCTTCCAAGTCGAGAGTCGCGCCCAGATGGGCACCCTTCCACGACTCAAACCGCGTTGCTTCTATGACCTGGTCATTGAGATCGCACTCATCCGACCCGGTCCGATCCAGGGTGGCGCAGTGCATCCCTACATCCGGCGCAAGATGGGCAAGGAGCCGGTCACTTATCAACATCCGGCGCTTGAACCGGTGCTCAAGCGCACGCTGGGTGTGCCACTGTTCCAAGAACAGCTCATGCAGATTGCGATGGCGATCGGCGGCTGCAACGGCGATGACGCGGATCTTTTGCGTCGGGCGATGGGCTCCAAGCGTGGCGTCGAACGCATCGGCAAGTTACGCGAAAAGTTGTATGCGGGTATGGCCGAACACAACATCACCGGCGATCTGGCTGACGACATCTATGACCGGATCGAGGCGTTCGCCAATTTTGGTTTCGCCGAAAGCCATTCGATCAGTTTTGCGCTGCTGGTCTATTCGAGTTCGTGGCTCAAACTGCATTACCCTGGCGCATTTTTGGCCGCATTGCTGCAGTCGCAGCCGATGGGTTTTTATTCGCCCCAATCACTTGTTGGCGATGCGCGACGCCATGGGGTCACGGTGTTGAAGCCCGACATACTGGCTTCGGGCGTGCATGCCGACCTTGAACCGATTGCGGACACAGCACCGACCGGCAATGCGGAGTGTGTGGTCAAGGAACAGCCACCGGTGACGGCCTTTGATCCGTCGGTGCTGGTGGGGGAGCACCGCCGCGACGGGCATTTTGCGGTGCGTCTCGGGCTGACCAGTGTCCAGACGATCGGTGAGCCGTTGGCCAAGAAGATCGTGGCCGCGCGCGATGCCGAGGGGCCCTTTGTCGACATGACCGATGTGGCACGTCGCGTAGATCTCAATGTTGCGCAGATCGAAGCACTTGCCACGGCGGGGGCATTCGATGGTTTCGGATTGTCGAGGCGTCAGGCGTTGTGGAATGCTGGTTATGCCGCTGCCGAACGCCCCGGTCAGCTCGCCGGCACCTCGGCCTCGTTGCCGGCGCAAATGCTGCCGGGCATGAGTGCCACCGAGTTGACGTTGGCAGATTTGTGGGCAACGCAGATATCACCCCGTGATCATCCGGTTGGGCATTTGCGCGCAGCACTGACCGAGTTGGGTGTCGTTGCGATCGACCGGTTGCATACGGTCGATTCGGGATCGCGGATCAGGGTTGCCGGACTGGTCACACATCGGCAGCGACCATCGACAGCCGGTGGCGTCACGTTCCTCAGTCTTGAGGACGAGGGCGGCATGCTCAACGTGATTTGCACCGTCGGCCTGTGGCAACGCTATCGGCGCGTCGGACGCGAATCCGCAGGACTTGTCATACGCGGCATCCTCGAACGCGCCGAGGGTGTCACCAACCTGCTGGCCGACAAACTCGAACCACTCGATCGGGCGTTGATGTCCGCTGGCGGGGCAAGCGGCGCGTTGGCAGCCGCGATCCCACCACGGCACGCCGCCCGCAACTATCGCTGACAAAGCACCCCCTCACACCGTCGAGTGGCGCAAATGTGGGTGCGAGTGGCGGAGTTTCGGTGGAATTTTGGCGGAATCAGCCCGCAACTGCGCCACTCGCGGGAACATGGGACGCCCTCGTTACGATGAGCGAATGCCTGACCCCTTGCTAATCGAGCGCACCGGTGACGTTGTCGTCTGGACCCTCAATCGCCCCGAAACCCGAAACGCCATATCCGAAAGTGACATGATCGAGGCCCTCGTGGCAGCGATCAAAGCCGTCAACGCCGATCCGACAGTGTGTGCGGTGATCCTGACCGGCTCCGGATCGGCGTTTTGTTCAGGCGGCAACATCAAAGACATGCGCGACAAAGCCGGCATGTTCGGCGGTGACGCGACACAGATCGAAGCCGGCTACCGTGACGGTATCCAACAGATCCCGCGTGCCTTCCAAACCCTTGAGGTGCCCGCGATCGCCGCTGTCAACGGTCCGGCGGTTGGCGCCGGCTGCGACCTCGCGCTGATGTGCGACATCCGGCTTGCCTCCACGACGGCGAAGTTCGCTGAAAGTTTCATCAAGGTTGGTCTCATCCCTGGCGACGGGGGAGCGTGGTTGTTGCCCCGAGCGGTCGGCATGTCGCGCGCGAGCGAGATGACCTACACCGGCGACGCCATCGACGCCCATACCGCCGAACAATGGGGACTGGTCAGTCAGGTCGTGGAGCCCGAAACCCTGCTGGAAGCCGCGCATGCCGTGGCGCAACGCATCGCTTCCAATCCGGCGCAGATACTGCGGATGACTAAGAAGTTGCTGCGCAGCGCGCAAGTGCACAGCCTGGATGAGGTGCTCGAGGACTCCGCCCGTATGCAAGCGGTTGCGCATCACAGCGACGAGCATCGTGAAGCTGTGGCGGTAATGTTGGCTAAAACAAGTCGGAGCTGACCATCACTGATCGAGGTGGCGTGCCTGCGCAAAGCAGAACACCCCAAAGCAGCCAATACCCGCGCCGACCATAATAAGCAAGAGTGAACCAAAAGGCTGCTCCAACACCGTATGCAGGGCTTGATCCAGACCCCCCGACTTTTCAGAATCATGAGTGATGGCTGCCCAAACGAACAGGCCGCCAACAACAAACATCGCCACCCCCTTGCTCACATACCCGACCTTGCCCGCCAAAACGTAGGACGTTCCCGATTTGCCGCGCTTTCCGCTTGAGGTGAGATTGTCGATAAAGGATTCGGTGAGTCCGCGATAGATCAGCGCACAACCGACCCCGATGATAATGAGCCCGACGAGTGCGACAACCACCTGGCCAGCCGGCAGGTCCATGATGCGCGCGGTGAACGAATTGGTCTTGCCTTCACTGGACGAGCCGCTGCCGACGGCAACCTTGATAGCGCTCGCGCACAAAGCCCCAAAAATGATCGCTTTGCCCGCTGCAACCCCCTGGCGCAGTTTGCGTTGGATACCGTCCTTATCTTGGTTCCCCGCGACCGTCTCGATGAGTTGCCAGACCACCAGGGCGGCGAAACCAGCGGCAACAAGATATAGCAGCACCGAGCCGAAGGGTTTTGAAGCGAGTTCGCTGAGCGCTCCGTCACTTGAGGCGCTGCCCTTTTTGTCTCCGAGCGCGAGGCTGATCGCCAGCCAGGCGATCAGTATATGAACGACGCCGTAGGCGATCAGCCCACCACGAACGGCAACGTCGAGGGCTCTGCTGTTTTGGGCTTTGTTTCCGACTTCCCTTGCCGATTTGCTCATGGCATACAGCGTAGGGCAGCGCGTAACCAACTTTGCGGGATACGGCATTCTGTGGTCTTGCGCGCAGCAACTATCCTTAGAAGGCTATGAGAACCATCGAAACGGTCTATCTGGACCATGCGGCGACCACGCCCATGGTCCCCGAGGCGATCGCGGTGATGGCCCAGGAGATGGCTCGGACCGGCAACGCCTCGTCGCTGCACACCTCTGGACGCGCGGCTCGCCGTACCGTTGAAGAGTCACGTGAACTCATTGCCGAACGTTTTGGTGCCCGCCCGAGCGAAGTCGTCTTTCTGTCCGGCGGCACCGAGGCAAATAATCTGGCTATCAAGGGTCTTTATTGGGCACGCCGCAATACCGACCCGGCACGTAATCGAGTCATCTTCAGTTCGATTGAGCATCATGCACTTCTGGACCCAGTCACGTGGCTTGCCAAGCACGAGGGTGCTCTGGTCGACATGACGCCCGTCGATCCGTACGGTCGCATCCGCACCGATCAGGTGCGTTCGAGCGTCGAATCTGATCCGGGTGGAGTTGCGGCCATCACCACGATGTGGGCCAATAACGAGATGGGCACGGTCCAACCGGTCGACGAAGTCGTGCAGATTGCCCACGAGTACGGCATCCCGGTGCACAGCGATGCTGTCCAGGCAGCCGGCTATCTGCCGATCGACTTCGCCGCCACCGGCCTTGATGCGATGACGATCACCGCGCACAAGCTAGGCGGCCCGATGGGTATTGGCGCACTGCTGATCCGTCGTGAGCTTGCCGCGACACCGTTGCTGCACGGCGGGGGGCAAGAGCGTGACTTGCGGTCAGGCACGATCAGCGTTGCGGCAATCGCAGCCTTCGCCAAGGCCGTCGACATCGCCGTCTCGGGGCAGGCCGAAACCACCAAACGGGTCGAAAGGTTGCGTCAACGTATGGTGGAGGGCATTCAAGCAATAGTCCCCGACGCCATTGTCAACGGCGATCCGCAGCCGGGCGCCGACCACCGCCTGCCGAACATCGCCCACGTGACTTTCCCCGGCTGCGAAGGCGATGCGATGCTGATGCTCTTCGATTCCCGCGGCATTGAATGCTCGACTGGTTCAGCATGCACCGCGGGCGTGCCCCAGCCCAGTCACGTCCTGCTGGCGATGGGCTATGACGAGATCGCCGCTCGCGGATCTTTGCGGTTCAGCCTTGGACATACATCCACCGACGCCGACGTCGACACTCTGCTTGCTGCCCTGCCCGAGGTGCATGAGCGAGCGCATGCGGCAAATCTCGTAAGGAATTCACACTGATGCGCGTCATCGCAGCCATGTCCGGCGGAGTCGATTCTGCTGTTGCAGCAGCCCGAGCCGTCGACGCGGGCCACGATGTCACCGGAGTCCACCTGGCTTTGAGTCGCAATCCGAAGTCCTATCGCACGGGCGCCCGCGGTTGCTGTTCGATCGAGGACGCCGGCGATGCTCGGCGCGCAGCCGATGTGCTGGGCATACCGTTCTACGTCTGGGACATGAGCGACGAGTTTGCCGACGAGGTCGTCGAGGACTTCATCGCCGAATACACCGCTGGCCGCACGCCAAACCCGTGCCTGCGCTGCAACGAGAAGATCAAGTTTGCTGCCGTTCTCGACCGGGCGCTTGCCTTGGGTTTCGATGCGGTAGCCACGGGTCACTATGCGCAGCTCCGCACCGATGCAGG
>JBBSRT010000125.1:0-5212 GCA_038242765.1 Propionibacteriales bacterium | reverse complement strand
TCGTTGACGTCGGCGGTGTCAAAGCCGGCCACGGCCCCCCTGTCGATGTGGCCGAAGAACTGAGCCGTACGACCGACTTTGTCGTCCAGGCGCGCGAACAACACCCCCACATCGTCATCAGCATCGACACGTGGCGCAGCGAAGTCGCCGACACCCTATGCGGCTTGGGCGCCGATCTGATCAACGACACATGGTCAGGCCACGACCCCGAACTCATGGCCGTCGCCGCACAACACGGAGTCGGACTCGTATGCAGCCATACCGGCGGCCTCGATCCGCGCACCGACCCGCACCGCGCCGCATATGATGACGTTGTTGTCGACGTCATTGCCACCACGACTGCGCTGGCCGACCACGCCGTCGATTCCGGTGTGCGCCGCGAGGCGATCATGATCGATCCAACGCACGATTTCGGCAAAAACACCTACCACAGTCTCGAACTCACCCGCCGTCTCGACGAAGTCGTCGCGACCGGCTGGCCGGTGCTCGTTGCGCTGTCCAACAAGGACTTCATCGGCGAGACCCTCAACCTCGACAAGGAAGACAGGCTGCCCGGCACACTGGCTGCCACCGCCGTGTCGGCGCAACTGGGAGCACGAGTCTTTCGGGCGCATAATGTAGTCGAAACCCGCCAAACTCTCGACATGGTCGCCTCAATCCTCGGACATCGCCAGCCAACGGCAGCGCGCCGCGGCCTGGCCTAACCTTGCTTGACCCGCTGCTCAAAATAGGACACCGCTTCTTCGACGCTGTCAGTCAGGTGGATCATGTCGGGGTCGGTCTCCTTGATGTTGCCGGCCTCGACCATTGAACTGCGCAGCCAATCGATGAGGCCGCCCCAATAATCGATGCCCACGAGAACGATCGGGAACAACGTAATCTTTTGGGTCTGCACGAGTGTCATCGCCTCGAAAAGTTCGTCCATCGTGCCGAAACCACCTGGCAGCACGATGAAACCTTGCGAATATTTGACGAACATCAGCTTGCGGACAAAGAAATATCGGAAATTGATGCCCATGTCCACCCAGTCGTTCATGCCCTGCTCGAACGGCAACTCGATACCCAGACCGACCGAGACACCGCCGGCTTCGCTTGCGCCCCGGTTTGCCGCCTCCATCACGCCCGGGCCGCCGCCGGTGATCACCGCATATCCGCGGCCCACCAGCGCGCCCGCGATCTGGGTGGCCAGCTTATAGACCGGATCATCAGGTTTTGTGCGGGCGGAGCCGAAAATGCTGACGGCGTGTCCCAGCTCGGCGAGCGTGCCGAACCCCTCGACGAATTCGGATTGAATGCGCAGGACGCGCCACGGATCGGTGTGTACCCAGTCAGTCGGCCCGCGCCTGTCGAGGAGTCGCTGATCGGTGGTTTGCTTGCGCACCTGGGAGCGCCGAAGACGTACGGGGCCCTTGTGCTGTTCGGGAGTTTTCGACATGTTCGCAGGCTATCTGAAAGCGGTGAACGACTTCGGCGGAGCGCCGACGAACCGTGCGGCCCCTCAACTCGTCAGCCAGGCGTGGAGTCGCGCCTCGACATGGTGGAGGTCACCGACGGCCACATGTTCGTCGGCCTTGTGCGCAAAAGTCGGGTCCCCGGGCCCATAGTTGACCGCCGGGATGCCCAATGCGGTGAACTGAGCCACGTCGGTCCAGCCAAACTTCGGGCGCACCTCGCCGCCAACTTCCTCGACGAAGGCCGCCGCAGCGGGCCGGTCGAGGCCAGGCATTGCGGCAGGAGCCAAATCGGTGACCACGACTTCGAAGCCGGCAAAAACCTCACGTACATGGTCGAGCGCTTGCGTCTCCGTGCGGTCTGGCGCAAACCGAAAATTGACACTCACGCACGCCTCATCGGGTATGACGTTGCCGGCCACTCCGCCACGGATGTCGACCGCATTGAGCCCCTCGCGGAACGTGAGGCCATCGATGCCAACCTGCCGCGGTTCATAGTCGAGCAGCCGTTGCAAGACCGGAGCAATCGCGTGAATAGCATTGTCGCCCATCCATGAACGAGCCGAGTGCGCTCGCTCACCGCGGGTCGTGATGTCGACACGGAGCGTGCCTTGACAGCCCGCTTCGACAACCGCATTGGACGGCTCCATCAAGATGGCGAAGTCGGCCTGCAGAAGTTCGGGCCGGTTGCGCGCGAGTCGACCCAATCCGTTGAACTCGGCGGCTATCTCTTCGGCCTCATAAAACACGTAGGTGATGTCACGGTTAGGCCTGCTGAGATCTGCGGCCAGCCGCAGCGCGACGGCCACGCCGCCCTTCATGTCGCACGAGCCCAACCCATACAGTATTCCGCCTTGGAAGTGCGACGGCAGATTGTCGTTGGCCGGGACCGTGTCGAGGTGACCGGCGATCACGACGCGTTCGGCACAGCCCAGATCGGTGCGTGCCACGATCGTATGGCCATCTCGCATCACGTCGAGGTGTCGAAGATTTTTCAATGCGTTTTCGACGGCATCGGCGATAACGGCCTCGTTTTGACTCACCGAATCGATGTCGACAAGGGCAGCGGTCAGCGTGACCACGTCCACGTTCAGGTCCAAGGTGGCCATGGCGTCAGTCCGCCACGACGAAGACGCAAAACTCGTTGCCTTCGGGGTCGGCCATGACGGTCCACTCGATGTCGTCGTCGACTCCGCGGACGACGGAGGCGCCGCGGACGACCAAGAGGTCGATGTCAGCGTACGCGCGCACGGTCACATCCCAATGGAGGCGGTTCTTCACCGTTTTGGGTTCGGGAACGGGGACGAAGTCCATCGAGTCGAAAGGTGCATTGGGGATTTGGTCGACAAACGAACACCCATGGGCATCATGCACCAGATTGGCATCAAGGACATCGGCCCACCACGCTGCGCTTGCCGTCGGATTGACCGCGTCGACACCGATCTCGTAGAGGCGATAGTCGGGCACTTCATCGCGGACGAACACGCACAGCTCGCCGCCCTCGGGATCGGTCATCACGGTCCAGTCGAATTCGCCATCGGCACTGACCTGTTGGGCGCCCAGAGCCGCGATGTCGCTGACCGATCGGGCCGACACATCAAGGTGCACCCGTTGCTTGACCGATTTGGGTTCGGCAACGACGTTGAGCCAGATCGTGTGCGCGGGCGTTTCGCCGACGAGCTTTCCCGAGTCTTCCGCGTCGATCCGCAAACCGGTCGCCGCCGACCAAAATGATGCCATGCGTTCCTCATCGGTCACATCGACGCAAAGGTCCTTGAATCGCGCAATCGCCATACCTGAGCGTAACGACCTGCCGGACCACGAGGATGCACACGGTAGGTTTGGGCCATGAATTCGGCTTCTCATCCCGGCGCCCATGCCTACGGTGTGGCTACCCTCACCGACGCGGGCGACGTCCTCGACGTCTGGTATCCCGCCCCCGCACTCGGTGTAGCTGATCGGCGCTGCGAGCCCGACCATCTGGCCGCGTTGAGCGGGCACGATGCAATTCGCCAGGTGCGGCGTTCGGTCATACGCACGGTTATCGACGACCTCACCGAACCGCCGACAAATGCCTACGAGGCCTACCTTCGGCTGCACCTGTTGTCGCACCGGCTCGTCGAGCCCAATGGACAAAATCTTGACGGCATTTTCGGCATCCTCAGCAATGTCGTATGGACGTCCCTAGGTCCGTGCGCTGTCGACGGTTTTGAGCAGACGCGTTCGCGGGCAATGTCAGCGCGGTTGCACGTACAGGTCACCAGTGTCGACAAGTTTCCGAGGATGACGGACTACGTCATACCGTCTGGCGTGCGCATTGGTGACGCCGATCGCGTGCGTCTGGGTGCGCACCTCGCCGCTGGCACCACTGTCATGCATGAGGGTTTCGTCAACTTCAACGCCGGCACACTGGGCCACGCCATGGTCGAGGGCCGCATCTCAGCCGGTGTCGTGGTCGGCGACGGCACCGATGTCGGCGGCGGCGCCTCCATCATGGGCACGCTGTCTGGCGGCGGTCAGGAGAAGATCAGCGTCGGCGACAACTGTCTGCTTGGTGCGAATTCGGGCATCGGCATCTCGCTGGGCAACGACTGCGTGGTCGCTGCCGGTTGCTATGTCACCGCCGGAACCAAGGTGCTGCTGCCCGACGGCACACGGGTCAAGGCAGTCGAACTCTCCGGCCAGGACGGCCTACAGTTTTGGACCAACAGTCAAACCGGGGCAATTGAAGCGCGCCCGCGCGATAAACGTGGCCGAATCACACTCAACACCGCTTTGCACGCAAACTGATGCGGCTCCGGTGGGTCCTCGCAGCCGGCCTGGTCGTTGCCTTCATTCTGGGTACGGTGGCGTTGCGTGACCGTACGCCCATCCGCAGCGAATACTGCACCGCCGAAGTCGGATCGACCGTCGCGCGCGTCGATCTGGAACAAGCGCAATGGTCGGCGTTGATGGCTGCCATCGCCTCTCGGCGCGAAATGCCGGCCCGTGCTGCCACCATCGCGATCGCCACCGCGTTTCAGGAGTCGAAGATCCATAACATCGACTACGGCGATCGCGACTCGGTCGGGATCTTTCAGCAGCGACCCTCACAGGGATGGGGCAGCGTTAAACAGATCAGCGACCCGCATTATTCGATTGGTCGTTTTTATGACGGGCTCGCCAAAGTCGACGGTTATTCGTCGATGAAGATCACCGAGGCGGCACAAAAAGTGCAACGCTCGGCCTATCCGGGTGCCTACGCCCAGCATGAGGACGACGCGCGCGCTCTCGCCTCGTCGCTGGCCGGTTACAGCACCGCCGCATTCACGTGCCAGCTCAACTCCAAACACGGCTCGGGCAACACCAAGAGCATTGCCGCTAACGTCGAACGCGCATACGGGCCGCAAAGTCAACAGCAGGCCGATGGACGGATCGCCTACACGCTCGTGGGTTCGCCATCGGCCGTTGAGCGACGCGGCTGGTCACTGGCGCACTACCTGGTGGCCAATGCGGCCAACCTAGGCATCGAAACGGTGGCGTTCGATGGGCGCAAGTGGACCGCCAACGATTCTCCGGATGGTTGGACGTCATCGCCGAAAACGCGGTCGATGATCGTCACCGCCACCGTCGGCTGACCCCGCGCACCGCACCCACCCGCACGCCCGTAACGTCATCCCGTACGCGGACCTGGGTCCTCGTACGGGATGACGTTACGGGTGGGGTACGTCAGGAGTCGCCGTCCAACAGCTGTTTCAATGCCTTGCGGTAATCGACAAAAG
>JBBSRT010000124.1:0-5350 GCA_038242765.1 Propionibacteriales bacterium | reverse complement strand
TGCCCACTGACGGCCAGTAGAACTGCCCACTGGTGGCCATGAGATCTGCCCACTTCTTGCCAATCTTGTCCGCGCGTTGCGCGGCGCAGACCTCTTCCCGGGGTTTGATGACGGTGTCTAGTCGCACCAAAGTCGCCCGGGAAGAGGCCTTGCATTGAAGTCTGACGGAGAAATCATGGAAATACTCGCTGCCTACGATCTGACTGGATCGTTTCGCGCTGCCGCCGAGATCGCCGGCTGTTCGCACCACACGGTTGCCAAGCATGTTGCTGCCCGCGACGCGGGACGGCCGATCGCCGAGCCGGGCGGTCGCGGACGCGTTACCGACCCGTTCCTGCCCAAGATTGAGGAATGGGTCGAAGCATCGAAGGGCAAGATCCGTGCTGACAAAGCCCACGCGAAACTCGTCGTCCTGGGTTATGAGGGTTCGGAGCGCTCGACCCGCCGCGCGATCGCCCAGGTCCGTGCCGCCTGGCGTCTGGGTCATGTCCGTGTCCATAGGCCGTGGATCACCGAGCCGGGCCACTGGTTGCAATACGACTTCGGCGACGGCCCGGTCATC
The DNA here is from genome assembly GCA_038242765.1 of Propionibacteriales bacterium. Lineage (GTDB taxonomy): Bacteria > Actinomycetota > Actinomycetes > Propionibacteriales > Nocardioidaceae > JBBSRT01. The sequence continues at coordinate 4,788 of JBBSRT010000124.1, read as the reverse complement.
GACGGCCGCAAGACGGTGTTGTTCGTCGCCTGGCTGGCATGGTCCAGGTTCCGGGTCGTGATCGCATTGCGCGACCGAACAGCGCCCAGCGTGTTCGCTGCACTGGACCGGACCCTCCGGATTCTGGGTGGCGCACCAACGTATGTGTTGACCGATAACGAGAAGACCGTCACGGTCTCCCACGTTGCCGGAGTGCCGGTCCGCAACCAGCAGACCGTCGACTTCGCCCGCCATTATGGGATCACGGTGTTGACGTGTCAGCCGGCTGACCCGGCCTCCAAGGGTGGGGTCGAGTCGTCGGTGAAACTCGCCAAAGCCGACATTGTCCCCAAGGACACGAACCTGCGACCTGAGTACGGGTCGTTTGTTGAGGTTGAGGCGGCCTGCGAAGCGTTCATGGACGAGGTCAATGACCGTGAGCACCGGGCCACCCGGCGCAAACCGGCAGTCATGCTGGCCGAAGAAGCACCGCGGTTGCATCGGATCCCCGACACCGCGCACACGGTCGCGTTCGGCCTGTCACGGACGGTTCCGGACAACACGCCAATGGTGACGTTTGAGAATGGCCAGTACTCGGTGCCGGCGTATCTGCTTGGGGCACGGGTGTTTATTCGCGCCCATGGTGTCGGCACGGGCGAACAGATCGTTGTCGTGCATCACGGCGCCGCAGGTCCTGTCGAGGTCGCCCGGCATTTGCGAGCCCGACCGGGAAGTCCGGCGATTGACGATGACCATTTCCCCGACCACAAGCCCAAGGTTCCGGGCGAATACATGCCCAGACCACGCTCGAAGGCAGAGGCCGAATTTCTCGCCATCGGCGACGGAGCCCGCACCTGGTTGTTGGAAGCCGCTGCGGCCGGGACTGCGCGGATGAACACCAAGATGGCCGAAGCGGTGACGTTGGCGAAGATGACCGGGACTGCTGACGTCGACAAAGCGCTCGGCGTCGCGGCGGTGGCCGGCCGGTTCGCCAACAAGGACCTTGCGTCGATCCTCAACGCAGCGAACACCCACACCGAAACCCATGTTGCAGGCGAGACGAAGTCGTTGACCCAAGGCACCGCCGGGTGGGCGGCCATCGGCCAAGCCGTCGACGACAGTGTCGAACTGGAGGAGACCGCATGAGCGCGGTGACAGCGGCCGCGCCCGCGTTGCCGGCAGATCTGGAGGCGTTGATGCGGCAGTTGAAGATGCCCTATGCCCGTGCTCTGGCACCGGAGCTGATCGCGACCGCGAAAGCGCAACGGTGGGAACCGGTCGAAGTCATCAAAGCGTTGTTCGTTGAGGAAGTGACCGGCCGGTCCCGGTCGATGCTCGCGACCCGACGCAAAGCCGCCGGGTTCCCCACCGGCAAAACATTCGATACCTGGGACGAGTCGGTGTCCTCGATCCCCGCCCCGACGCAGCAGGCGCTACGGACGCTGGAATGGATCGGCCGCAAGGAGAACATCGTGGTCTGCGGCCCCAGCGGCACCGGGAAGACGTTCTTCCTCGAAGCCTTGGGCCAACAAGTCGTCGAGGCTGGGATGCGGGTCGCGTGGTTCGGCCTGGAGGACCTCGGCGCGCTGATGCGCGCCCACCGCTCGGACGACACTGTCACGAAAGTCGTCGCCCGGATACTGCGCTCGGATTTGATAGTCGTCGACGATATTGGGCTGCTCCCGGTCTCGGTCGATGCCGCCGAAGGTCTCTACCGGCTCGTCGATGCCGCCTACGAGAAACGCTCCATCGCGGTGTCGTCGAACCTGCACCCCTCGGGGTTCGACGAGCTGATGCCCAAAACCCTGGCCACCGCGACCGTCGACCGGCTCCTGCACCACGCCCACGTCTGCCAAACCAGCGGCGACTCGATCCGGCTCACCGAAGCCCTCACCGGGAAAGGAGTCACCCCAATGACCTAAACGACGACCCGACCATGACCGACGCCACCGAACCCCGGTGGGCAGATCTGTTGGCCATGACTGGGCAGTTTTCGTGGCCACCAGCGGGCATTTCTGCTGGCCGGCTATGGGCAGAAACTAATGGCCATTGACACCTAATGAAAGAAGCCACCCGGCGAAGGTGGCTCCAGTGAACTCGACGGCAATCGAAGTCAGTTCTGATTCTAGTTCATTTGCCGAAGAATGGCAGCGGATCGCTGCTCACTTCGAACATGCACTTGCAGTGATTGTCCAGCTGGATAACGACCGGGCGAGGCGTCGATTGTTTCTCACGCTCGCATCTGCCGAACGTCACGCTGATAAGGCCCGCGATTCCGGACACGAGGCCGAGGTCATTCTCGTTGCCTTGCAGCCGGTTGCCGGGATGGGTGGTGCCCGATGAATGCAATTAGTGGCACTAGTACAACTATTTCCCGTCGGGGCAAATCTGACATTCGGGAATTGCAAGATGTGATTCTTGCCGTATGCCATGAGGATCACCCGCTGTCGGTTCGAGGCGTGTTCTACCGGGTACTTTCGGCGGGCGCGATCGACAAATCGGAGGCCGAATATCGCACGGTGCAGCGGGAGGTTCTGAAGCTGCGCCGATCGGGCGAACTGCCTTATGAATGGATCGCCGACGGCACCCGATGGAATGTGAAGGGCCGGTCCTGGTCGAACGTTGAACAAGCCCTTGCCGATGCGAGCGCATCGTATCGGCGGGCACTCTGGAATGACCAAGATGTGTATGTCGAGGTCTGGTCAGAGAAAGAGGCGATCAGTTCGATCGTGGCGCCGGTAACGTCCAGTTGGGACGTGCCGTTGATGATCGCCCGCGGGTTCGCGTCGGAATCATTCTTGTGGCAAACCGCTAGTACGATCCGCGAGGTCGACAAGACGACCGTCGTCTACCAGCTCGGTGATCACGACCCGTCGGGGATTGCCGCCTGGGAACATATTCAGCGCCGACTGACTGACTTCGCACCCGAAGCCGATATTTATTTTGAGCGGTTGGCTGTCACCGAAGCGCAAATCGGATCGCTGAATCTGCCGACCCGACCAACGAAACGATCGGACTCCCGAAGCAAGGACTTTGTTGGGGAATCGGTCGAGGTCGACGCGATCCCGACCGCCGTACTTCGACGACTGGTCAAGGACGCAATCACCAGCCATATCGACCCGGTTGTTTACGAGTCGACCATGCAGATTGAGGCGGCCGAAAGAGCTGGCCTGGAGTCGATGGCGGCCGGGTGGTCCGCATGAGTACGCCGAGCACGGAACGCCGCCAAAACAGTGCGGCTATAGATCTGGCCGAATACGTCGAGCATTTCCGAGCACGAGTAATTCAAGATGCAATCAACACGGCGACTTCTTCATATTGGTTACGCCGTGCAGAGACATTCGAAAATGCCCGTCACCGTCCTGGCATCGACTACGCGGGCAACGCGACCACCGACAGGCTCCGCACCAAGTGGTACGAGCTGACCGAGATCGCCCAAGGATGCCGGAACCGGGCCACCGTCTCGCTGCTACAGACCGATATTGATCCTGCCGTCATCGAAACCCTTAGTGAGGCCGCATGAGTACGCGCCGTAGCTGGATCAGGGTCACGGTCGATCCGGTCAACAACACCGGCACCGTGGCGGGATGGAATGCCAAGGAGCTGATTGTCGAGTGTGGTGGCCGGCCGATGTGGTCACGTATGCGTAATGCGTGGTGCACGTCCGAGCGCGTCGCGTCCGACGTGATCGCCGTGGCTGAGAGTCGTCGCATTGCTGTCCAGTTCACGAGCAAGGTTCGGGGTGAAGTCTGATGGCCATTGATTTTGAGCCATGGGGATCGGTCGATACTGGGGTCGATCTTGAGAGCGCCGACGCGGTGCATAGCGGGCAGGTACGGCTTGCTTATCGTCTGGCGGCAAGTCATGGCGATCGGCTGATGTATGTGAACGGCATCGGTTGGCATCACTGGGACGGTTTGCGGTGGGCCGAAGATGATCGGGGCGTCGCGCAACGCTCGGTAATCGAAGTGCTGCGCCAGTCGCTCAGTGACAGCATCGGTGACAAAGAGTTTCGACGCGATGTAACCCGATGTGAAACCGATACCGGCATTCGCGGAATCCTGGCGATCGCCGCGGCGTTGGAACAATTCGCGTTCACCGTCAACGATCTTGATGCTGACGGCTATCTGGTCAACTGTGCCAACGGGACGCTTGATCTCCGTACGACGACAGTCAGGCCACATGATCCGCGCGATCGGATCACTAAGGTCACACGCGGCGCCTACCGCCCTGACACGTCCAGTCAGGAGTGGGAGGCGTTTCTAGCCACGGTATTGCCCGACGAGGCGGTACGAGGCTATTTCCAACGACTGGTTGGTTTGTCGTTACTTGGCAGGGTGGTTGAGCACATCTTTACTATCGCCACCGGGACCGGCGCCAACGGCAAGGGAACGTCTTATGGCGCCATTTTGCACGCGTTGGGCGATTACGGCCACGTTGCTGAATCTGATCTATTCATGCAAGCCAAATCGAACCCCAACAGCGCGTCACCGGCACAGATGGGACTACGCGGCAAACGGCTGATCGTTGTCTCCGAAACCGAACGAGATCACCGTCTAGCGGTCGCGCTGATGAAGAACCTGACAGGTGGCGATCCGATCACGGCGCGGCCGCTCTATGGCAAGCCGGTCACGTTCGCGCCATCGCATACGTCGCTCATGGTGACAAACCATTTGCCGAAAGTTGCGGGCGATGATCCCGCCGCATGGCGAAGAATCAGGGTTGTCCCGTTTGTCGTTGTGATCCCCGACTCCGAGCGTGATGGTCGACTCGGCGAGCGACTGGAACTTGATGCTGATGCGATCCTCG
>JBBSRT010000123.1:0-5354 GCA_038242765.1 Propionibacteriales bacterium | reverse complement strand
GACCGACGGGATGGAATCGGCGAGCGGCCGCGAAGCCGTGCGCCGTATGAATGACATGCATGGCTCGTATGCGATCAGCGACGACGACATGCGCTATGTCTTGTCCACCTTCGTCGTCATGCCGTCGCGTTGGATTGAAAGTTACGGGTGGCGGGCCGACACCGATGCCGAACAGTTGGCCAACGTGCGCTACTACCAACGACTCGGTCGTTTGATGGGAATCAGGAACATCCCATCGACGTTTTCTGAGTTCGCCGACCTAATGAACTCCTATGAACGGGACCATTTTGGCCAAGACGCCAGCGCGAAGGCTGTCGCCGAAGCAACCCTTCACCTGTTCGGTTCTTTTTATCCATGGGTACCACGCCGCCTGATGCGCGTTGTTTCCTTGTCGATCATGGATCCGCACCTGTGTGCGGCCTTTGGTTTTCGACGACCTGCCGCGGCAGTTGTGAACGCATCGCGGGCCGCTCTGAAATTGCGAGCGAAGGTGGTGCGCTGGCTCCCGGCGCGGCGTAGCCCCAAGCATGGGCGTGACCTGCGCGAAGTCAAGTCCTATGGCGGTGGGTACCGGGTCGAAGACCTCGGCACGTTTCCCGCCGGCTGCCCGATCATCCCGGTAGATGAGGATCGTGATCGGTCGGACATCCCTAAGCGCCGTCGACATGTCGACTAGGTTGCGTGTCTAACTAGATCGGGTTACGGTTTAGTTGTGGACGAAAAGTTATGGCCGAGCGAGTGGTTGCGCGGAGTGCTGAGTCAGTCGATCCTCGCAGTCGTCGCACATGCGGGAGTGGACGGAACCTATGGCTATGCGATTGCGCAAAGACTGGAGATCGAGGGCCTCGGAAAGATCAAGGGCGGAACCCTTTATCCGATCCTGAACCGGCTCGAAGAGGACGGCAACGTGACGTCTTGGTGGGTCGGTGGCAAAGGGGGGCCGGGCCGCAAGACGTTCGCGATCACGGCATCTGGCCGAACCCACCTCGACCATCGAACAACCCAGTGGAAGCGGTTCACCGAGCGTACAACCGCGCTCATGACGCAAGGGAGCACAAAATGAACACCTCAAAGTACACCGGTGACCTGCTGGTCGCTCTTCGGTTGCGCGATGTCCCCAGCGAGCGCATCGGGCAGATCATCGCCGAAGTCGAAAGCCATGTCGCCGATACCGGTGAGGACCCGCAGACTGCGTTCGGTAAAGCCCGCGAATATGCAAAAGCCGTTGCTCCTTCGCGCGGCGACTGGACCTCGCCTGGCATGTTGGTACGGATCGTGTGGGGCGCAGCAACCGGTTGGGCGCTTGCCGACGGTACGATCTCGTTGATTCTTGGCGAAGAAGCCGTGTTCGGAATCCGCGCCTGGATCATGCTTGCGCTCGGTGTGTTGTTGGCGGGGGTGATGATCGCGGTGCTGTCCAGGGACAAGGATGTGGTTGTCGATCCGCGATCGGGCAAGCCGATGACGTTGGCGACGGCACCTGCTATCGGTGTTGTCCTCGCATCACTTGCCGGCATTGCCGTTATCGTTGCTCTCGTCCTACGCTTCGTCGAGTGATGTCGCGGGGTCAATCGGCCACGGCAAGCCGACAGCACCACGGATCTCTATGCGTTGGTGTGCCGATAGCACCATCAACGCATAGAGATGTCGGCGGAGGGGAGCGGGAAGTTTCGGGCCCGCTACGGCGTTGACCACGACATGGCCAATCTCAAACTCTCAGTCCTCGACCTCGTGCCGGTGCGCACCGATCAGACGACCGGCAACGCGCTGGCCGCCAGCGTGAAACTTGCTAAAAACGCCGATGCTTTGGGTTTCACCCGCTATTGGGTGGCCGAACACCACAATATGCTTGCGGTGGCCGCATCGTCGCCGCCGGTCCTGATCGCGCATCTGGCCGCGCACACCCAGCGCATCCGGCTCGGCTCGGGCGGCGTCATGCTGCCCAACCATGCTCCGTTGGCTGTAGCCGAGCAGTTCGCATTGCTCGAAGCTGCCCATCCGGGCCGTATCGATTTGGGCATCGGTCGTGCGCCGGGCTCGGACCCGGTGACTTCGGTGGCGTTGCGTGGACCGGCAGGCCGTAACGACGTGGACATCGAGAACTTTCCGCAATACCTCGACGACGTGGTCGCGTTGATGAGTGCCGGCGGAGTGAAGATTGCGCTTCGCGGTCAGGACTACGTGTTGAGGGCGACGCCACGTGCGGCGACCGAACCGGCGCTGTGGTTATTGGGGTCATCACCCTATTCGGCGCATCTGGCCGCTGCTAAAGGCTTGCCCTATGTCTTTGCACACCACTTCTCGGGGCAGGGCACCGAAGAAGCGCTGCGGATGTATCGCTCGGAGTTCAAACCCAGCGATCAGGCCGCACACCCGCGCACGTTCCTGACCGTCAACGCTGTGGTTGCCGAGACGACCGAAGAAGCGCGGGCCTTGGCGTTGCCCAACATGCAACACATGGCGCGATTGCGCACGGGCGCGCCGCTGGGCTGCATTGACCTTGTCGAGGACGCGCTGTATGCCGATTTGACCCCGCAGCAAGAAGCCATGGTCGATGCGGGCCTTCAGCGCTCAGTGGTCGGATCGCCCGCAGAAGCTGCACGGCAGATCTGCGAATTGGCTACGCAGTTCGGCGTCGACGAGGTGATGATCCACCCGGTGGCCTCCGTACGGCGCGGAGCAGCAGCCGATCAGGGGCTCGGCCGCGAGCGTACGATCGAGTTGCTTGCGGCCGAGCTGCTGTAGCCCACTGGCTGTAGCAAGGTGGGAAGTCTCAGGCCTGTTTAGACCGAGCAGCGGCAACGATGCCGCGCTCTTCCCAGCCCAACAGGTCGACGACGGTCTCGAGTTCGGCGCCGTGCCACGGTGCGAGTTCGTCAAGAAGCTCAGAGTTGCGGATCTCGAGTTGTTCCTCGAGGTCGACAACGCGAGCCGTAGCGACGGTGAGTCGTTCGGCTGAGTCGTTGGCTCGAATGATTGCTAGCTCTGCGCGTTTGTCGGCCAACCTGATGACGCCATCAAGCTCACCTATGGTGCGATCGCTGTCGGCAAGCCGGCCATTGATCGCGGAGACGAACACCGAGTTGTCTCGGGAGCGTTCGGCGAACAAGGCACTATAGGAACGGGCCAGTGCGGTGCGCTCGATGCCACTTGCACGTCGATCGCGAAGCATGTCGGTGTAGACCAGGCGGGTGGCGGTGATGCCGGCGACGACCGCAACGGCCGAGGAGATGCTCAACCAAAGCAAGAGCTGCGCAAACAATGACAGGGTCACCGTTATGACAGCCAATATCAGGACAACAGCGGCAATCGTGACGCGAGTGCTACGGAGACGTCGGCGCTGGGGGAAGTTTTGAGCCATGAGCTCAGCATAAATCCCGATACCGGTAAAACTCGGCACAAAACGCGTTGTGGCGTCGCGCCGTCGCGCTGCGGTGATCAGCGTCAGCCCGTAGTGACGCCGACTTCGGTAAACATTTGACGCACCGATAGCAGATTGTCCGACGAAACCGCGACTGTCAGGTCCATGAGCACGGTGACATCGAACCCGAGGCGTACGCCATCGACGGCGGTCGCTCGGACACAGAAATCGGTGGCGATGCCGCATACGTCGAAGGCGGTCACCTCACGTTCGCGAAGCCAATCTGCCAACAACGCACCACTGTCAGACTTGCCTTCGAAACCGGAGTAGGCCGCCTCGAATTCGCCCTTGAGGAAGGTTTCGGTGAAGAGGTCGGCGCTTAGCGGGGTATGAAAATTTTCGCCGTCGGTGTCGACAACGCAGTGCGGTGGCCACGAGTCAATGAAGTCGGGATGGTCCGAAAAATGGGTACCCGGATCGATGTGGTGGTCCTTGGTCGCGACGACGATGTCGTAAGCGCCGTCTGCCATCAACGCGGCAACGTTGGTCGCGACAGCCGCACCGCCTGCCACGCCAAGTGAGCCACCTTCGCAGAAGTCATTTTGGACGTCAACGACTATCAGCGTCTTCGCCATTCTCATTCACCCTCATACGTTGTTTCGATGGCCGGAAAACCCTTGGACAATTGCATCGCCTGCATGGGCAACTCCTTGAGTGCCCGGCGCAGCCGTTCGCGAGCTTCATCGAGCGTGTCGTGATGTACCCGGGTGCCGCCGTCGACAAACTGCATGAGCAGCGACCGGTCATTGCCGTCGGAGACGCTCGGTGCGCCAATGCCGAGCACTTCGCTCTGGGCGACGTCGCGGTCATTGCGTTTACGCATCGCGAACTTGCGTCCGCCGATGGACAGCTTGTCCTTGCTCTTTTTGGCCACCGACGCCATCACTGCGTCGGCGTCGGCGCGGGCAACTAGCTTGTAGACCATGCCGCAGGTGGGATGGCCTGAGCCGGTGACCAGTGAGGTGCCGACCCCATAACCGTCGACCGGTGCGACAGCCAAACCCTGGATTGCATATTCGTCGAGATCACTGGTGACGGTGATCTTGGTGCCCGTTGCCCCCAACGTGTCCAGCTGGTCACGCACAGTGCGCGCCATCTGTACCAGGTCGCCCGAATCGAGGCGCACGGCCCCCAGGTCCGCACCGGCCAGTTCGACCCCAATGCGCACTGCTTCGGCAACGTCATACGTGTCGACCAACAGTGTCGTGTCCTTGCCGAGCGACCTGATCTGTGCCGCAAACGCGTCGCGCTCGTTGTCATGGACGAGGGTGAACGAGTGGGCACTGGTGCCGACGGTCGGGATGCCATGGTCGCGGCCGGCCTGCAGGTTGGAGGTCGACGCAAAACCGGCCACGTATGCGGCTCGAGCGCAAGCAACGGCGGCACGTTCGTGGGTTCGGCGAGAACCCATCTCGATGCACGGCCGGCTACCGGCGGCGCTGATCATCCTTGCCGCGGCCGAAGCGATCGCCGAGTCGTGATTGAGGATCGACAAGAACAGCGTCTCCAGGATGACTCCCTCGGCAAAGGAGCTTTCGACGATAAGGACCGGTGAGCCGGGGAAGTAGACCTCCCCTTCGGGGTAACCCCAGATGTCGCCGCTGAAGCGAAAGCCCGACAACCATTCGAGGGTCCGCTCGTCGACGACCCTGGCGGAGCGCAAGAACTCGAGCTCCGGATCGCCGAACCGGAAGTCTTCGAGAGCATCGAGCAGACGGCCGATGCCGGCGACCACACCATAGCGGCGACCTTCCGGCAACCGCCGTGCGAACAATTCGAACACTGATCGTCGTTCTGCGGTGCCGTCGGCCAAGGTCGCCTGAAGCATCGTGAGTTCGTAGTGGTCGGTCAGCAGGGCGGTGCTGGGTGCAGGGGTGCTGGTCTCATTGGTCACTCGAACAGCGTAGAACAAACGCCGGAGGGATGGACGTCG